>QMME01000297.1 GCA_003647095.1 Deltaproteobacteria bacterium | reverse complement strand
TCCAGCGCCTCGTCGCCGCGCTCGGCCAGACCGGCCAGCAACTGGGCCCGCTTGTGCAACACCGGACAGGCCCGGGGTTGTTGCTCGGCGGCGCGTCCCAGCAAGTCCACCGCCTCCGGCACCTGGCCCTTCGCGGCCAGCAGCAACCCCAACTCACGCAAGGCGGCGAAGTTGTCGGCTTCGCTGTCCAGCACCCGCCGGTAGGACTCCTCGGCCAGCCGTGCCTGACCGGCCAGTTGCCGTGCCCGGGCCAGGTATAGGTGGTAGAGGCTGCGCCCGGGCTCCAGCTGCACCGCCCGCTCGAGCAGTTCCACCGCCCGCCCGGCTTCCTTCTTGTGCAGGTACATGCGCCCGAACAAGGCGTGCCCCACCGCCAACCGGGGAGCCAGCTCCAGGGCGCGGGAGAAGTTGCGCTCGGCCTGGTCGAACACGCCCCAGCCATCGAGGATCACCCCCATGCCCAGGTAGGCCCAGTAGAACCTGGAATTGAGCTTGGTGATCTTGGTCAGCTCCGCCCAGGCCTGGTTGCGATCACCCAGGGTGTAGGCCCACAGGAATCGCTTGAAGGGATGCTTCGGGTCCACCTGCACCTGCCGTTCGTACTGCTTGTGCAGTTGTTGCAGGTGCTCCGGCTCGGCCAGGGCCTGCTCTATGGCAAAGACCGTGTCGGTCATGGCCGCGGCCGTGAAGTTGCTGGCACCACCCGTGCCGGTCTTGCGACCAACCGAGCCACCGGCGGCGCAGGCCGCCGCCAGGGCCACTGCCAGCAGCAGGAGACATCCCAACTGGCCGCTTCTCTCTCGTTTCCTGATCAGCGCTATCGTCATCTCTCCTCCCGGTGACCGGCTGGGCATCACTTGCGCAAGATGGCGAAGATCTTGTTGAGCTGCCGGTTGGCCCGCGTATAGCGCCCGTCGGAATAAAACCTGGTGGCCTGCCGGAACAGGGAACTGACTTTCTTTCCGGCGGCGGCCGACAACCTGGCCTGGGCACGCAACTGTGACAGCCGTTGCAGCTTGCGCTCTATGAACCCGGCATCCACAGCCGTCGCCTGCACCAGGGCATCCAACCGCTCGGCCAGGGCCTGGGCCTGGGTGTAGTTGCCACCCTTCAGGGCCTTCTCCAGATCTTTCAGCAGGCCCGAATCCTCCAGCGGCAGGTCGGCAGCCAGGATGCCCCTTTTCTTCATCTTGGTCAGTGCCTTCTGGTACACCCGCTGCGCCGACTTGCGCGATACCGGCCGGTCGCGGACACGTGACGCCACCGCCGGCATGGCGGCCAGGCGGCTTTTCAGCTTTAGGAAATCGGCTTCCCGCCGGGCCAGGTCGGCCTCGCGGCGAGCCAGTTCTTTTTCCCGCCGAGCCAGATCGGCCTCGCGACTGGCCAGCGACTTCTCCCGCTGGGCCAGCGTCCCTGCATTCCCGGCGCTGGCCGGCAGGGCGCCTCCTTGCCGGGCCAGTTTGCCCAACAAGTTGTCCACCTGGCTGGTAAGTTTCTGCCGCTGCTGTTCCAGCTCGCGCTCCCGCTGCAGCATCTTGCGCTCGCGTTCGAAGATCTCCCTTTCTTTCTGGCTCAACAGTCGTTGTTGCTCGTGCCCCCCGCCCCCGGACAGGCGCTTGCTGAGCAGTGCCTCCCGTTCCCGGCGCAGGCGTTCCCGCTCCTGCTGCAGTTCGTTGAAGCGTTGCTTGAGTTCCTGCTCCTGGCGGGCCAGCTTGCTGCGGTCGGCCTCTACCACGATGGTCAGCTCCTCCTGCTTGTCCGGCTTATCCCGGGAACAGGCCGGCAGCGCGGTTGCCGACACCACCAGGGCCAGTATCATCCTCTGCTTACGAAGCATCTCGCTCTCCCCGCAACACCGCTCCGGCGGCTTGCACGTTCATGCGCACCACCTCGTACAGCGCAATGGGCTCCAGAATACCCTTCATGCGCATGGGTTCCTTGACCTGTACTTCCACCCACTGGGCCACTTTGCGATAAGTGGTCTCGCTGATCAAGACCTGTCCTTCCCTGGTAGCGGCCTCGATGCGCTGGGCCAGGTTGACGTCACGGCCCACCACGGTGTACTCCATGCGCCGGGCCGAGCCGATGTTGCCGGCAATGGCCTCGCCGCTGTGCACTCCGATACCGAAGTTGGCCACCGGCTTGCCGTCCTGCATACGTTGCCAGTTCATCTCCCCGATCTGGCGCTGTATCTCCACCGCCGTGGCCACACCCCGTAACTCGGCGTGGTCGATGGGCTGCGGGGCCCCGTAAATGGCCATGATGGAGTCACCAATGAACTTGTTGATGGTTCCCTCGTAGCGGAAAATGACATCGATGACGATTTCGAAGTAGTCGTTGAGCAAGCGTACCACCTGGCTGGGACGCAACAGTTCACTGAGCGCCGTGAAGCCACGGATATCCAGGAACATCACCGTTACCCGCTTCAACTCGCCGGTGAGCCCCAGGTCGGTTTCTTCCTTGAGGATGCGTTCCGCCACCTGGTCGGATACGTAACGGGCGAAGGTATCGCGAATGCGCTCGCGTTCCCGCAGGCCCCGGGTCATGATGTTGAAGGAGCGAGCCAGGACACCGATCTCGTCGCGGCTGGACAGGGTGAGGGTCTTGTCGAGATTGCCGCGACTGACCGCTTCCATGGCCCGGGCAATGATGCGGATGGGGCGCGAGAAATGGCGGGCGAGCAGCAGCGAGCCTACCATGCCCAGCAGGATGGCCAGGGCCGTGACCACCAGGTTGATGCGCAGGGAGTGGGCCAGCAGGCGTTCGCTGGCCACGGTGGAAAACCCCAGCACCGCCCAGCCCAAGACCTTTCCCTCCTGGCCCTTGAGTTCCACCCGGAACGAACGTACCGACTCCTCCGCCCAGTGCCATTCCGCCAGGCGTTTCAACCTCTCCAACGGCTGGCGGCGTTCCAGGCTGGCAGCCAGCTGCGGAGCGGCCTGGACCAGCAGCGGCATGTTGATGCTGCCATCTTCCACCCGCTCCTCGCCGTCGAGGAAAACCGCAAAGCACAGGTTGGTGCCGAACTTTACCCCCAGATCGACGAACATCTTCACCAGCATGGGATCGTACTGGCGCCCGCCGTAGCCCTGGCCGCGCATGCTGGCCACCATGGTGGCCAGGGAACGAAACCGCTGCTGGGCCACGCGGCGGTTTTCCAGCACCGAACGTACTACCAGGAAGTAGGCCATCGATGCTCCCACCAGCAGGATGAGCACGGCGGTGAACAAGGATAGCTTCACCCCCAGGGTGAAGCGGCTGGGCGCTGGCGAGGCTTCGCTCATGATCCGCTCATTATAGCCTAGTAACGCCGGTAACGCATCATCTGGCGCTCGAAAGTCTCGTCGTTCAACACGCGAGCATCTACAACCTTGCGGGTAGGTGAGAACTGCGGGCGCAGCTTGGGCATGACGAAGGCGGTCAGGCGTTTCAACCCGGCCTGGCGCAGGAGCTTTTCCAGGTTATCGAGAGCCTTCCAGCGAGCCGGGGAGCTGTAGCGGGAAACCAGCGTGGCCGCCGCCCGCCGATCGGCCCGGTAGAGAATCCCCTGCAGGCGCCGCAGCAGGGCCTCGAGCCGCTGCTGGTAGCGCCGGGCGTCTTTCACCCGCAACAACCAGCGTTCACCCTGCTGCTCCAACACCACCCCCGCTTCTTCGACCAGGTAGCGAGCCAGCAGGCGCCGGGCCAGCCAGGACGGCTGCCGCAGCACTTCGTCCCGCACCAGGGCCTGTTCGCCCACCAACCAGGCCAGCAGCAGCCGGGTGGCGACCTCGCCATGGCCGGGTGCCGGCAGGCCGTGTTCCCGGGCCAGGTCCCGGCCCAGCCACCACAGGGCCGCCGCCTCGTTACGCAGCCGTTGCAGCGGCGTCGCCAGCGAGGCCAGGCGTCGCCGTAGCCGCCGGTTCTCCCGTCCCACCCGGGGGGCAATCACGTCGCGCAGCACCGCGTGCAGGAAGGCGGTGTCGACCAGGCACTCGGACCAGTCCGTGCCCTCCAGCAGCTGCTCGGCCAGCGGTCGCAGGTACCCCTGGGCCCAGGAGCGAACCACGTTTCCGAAAACCACCACCTTCCCGCCACCGGCCATCTCCGGCGGGCAGAGCAAGGCGCTCCTGGCCACTGCCGGTCCACGCCGGCCGACGCTGACCAGCAGGTCGGCGGAGCGCGCCGTCGGATCCGCCACCCCCTCCCGCCTCCACTCCGGCCGCCAGGGCAACGCCGCCACCAGCTTGCCGGCATCCCGTTCCAGCGCGGTCACCCGGGCGCTGTCGGCGGGATTGCCGATGGCCACGAAACCGGCGAACAGGCCCTTGACCCGACGGGGATCGATTTCCCGATCGCTGAAGCCCAGGGAAAACAGCACTTCTTCGCGGTGTTCACCAAGAATACGGCAGGCCCGGGCATAGGCCGAGTCGTCTCCCGAGCGGAACGCCTCCACCAGTGCGGTTATGGCCATCCGCTCCCGTCGCCGGGCCACCACCATGGCCTCCTGCAGCCGGCGCACCACCCGGCGCAGCTGCCGGAAGTAACGGCCCCGGGGAATCTTGCGTATACGATCGCCGGCCCGGTACACCTGCTCGATGAGCCGGCCATCTACCCTCACCAGGCGGGAGTTGCGCTGGTAGTGTTCCTGTACCTTCTTCAACTCCGACATCTTCACACCCGAGTACAGGTTGAGATGGGAGTCACCCACCAGGTCCTGACCCAGTGCCGGCCGGGCCCCGGCCAGTACTCCTTCCGTCCGGGGATCGAAGATGGTACCGCGCAGCAGCGACAGCGTCTCCTCCAGCGACTCCTCGTCGCCGTTGCCGATCTCCGCTCCCAGGGCACTGGCCGCCAGGGCTGCCGCCTGCAGCTGTTGATAGTCGATGGGCAGCCTGATCTTCACCCCGCTGATGAGATCGTACAGTCCGTTGTTGAGCCACAACAGTTGCAGGCTCTGCTCCACTGCCCCGTCCAGCTCGGGGCTGAGGTCGGAGTTGTTCAGCTGGATCTGCTCGAACAGGCGGCGTACCCGCAGCCCGTGCCGGTGCAGTTGGTCGTATACGATGTCCCGGCCCGCCAGCACCGCCCGGGCCAGGTGATAGACCAGGGCCCGGTCGCGTCGTGGCAAGTCGCCGAAGCGGTCGGCAAACAGGCGCAGCAGGTTGACGTCGCCCACGGTGCCGGCCCGGTACTGGCCGGGACGCCGGGCCGGGGGCAGCGCCGCGGCTACATCGGCCGGAGGCTTTCGGGTTGCGGAAGTGCCGGCGGAAACCTCGTCGGGCGCGGTAATCTTCTCATTGGCGGGCACCGCTCGGGACACCCGGGCATCGGCCCCTGCCGGCGGTGTCGCCGGTGTGCCCGACTGCCGGCAGCCGGCTCCCCACAGTGCCAGCAGCAACCCCACCCCGGGCCAGGTGCGATGAAGAAAATGCCTCAACGACCAGTACCTCCACTCCTACCCACTGAGCCCGAACTGTACTGCCTGACGCCGACCCAATCAATCCCCAACATGCAGAAAAGTTGA
>QMME01000296.1 GCA_003647095.1 Deltaproteobacteria bacterium | reverse complement strand
CAAACTGATAGAAAAGCATCACCTGCCGCAATGGCTGGGACAGGCCTAGAACGACCCCCGCAGGCCCACCAGCCCGCTGCCGCCACCGGCAGACAGCCATAACGACACTTCACGCCCGTTTTCGCCGGTGGTATCGGAGCCCGGAGCCAACAGCAAGGCCAGCACCCCTCCCACTACCAGGGTGGCCCCAGCGGCGATCATGACCATGCCGGCGGTTTTCTTGCCGCCGGCGAAGGCCAGCCCGGCCCCCGCCCCGGCCACAGCTGCTCCTCCACCCAGCAGGCTCCAGCCCACGGCCGGCAGGGCCCGGCTGCCAGGCGCCGGTGGAGCTTTCCTGGCCCGGGGGGGAGGGTTGGCCGGCGGGGGCGGTGGAGGTGGTTTGGGCTTTTCGCGCTCGTAGAGCAGGCCCACAACCATGGCATTCTTGAGGTCGATGTCCAGCCGCGCCGTTTGCCCGTAGCGCACTTCCACGAAACGGGAAAACTCGTCGTAACCTTCCTTGGTGATGCGCAGGATGTGTTTTCCCGGCAACAGGCCGGTCAGTGGCTTGTCCAGGGGCGATGTGGCCAGCAGCTTGCCGTCCAGATATACCCGGGCCCCCTGCTCGGATATGCGCAGGTCGAGCGCTCCCACCCAGCGTTCGGGAAGCAGCAGGCGCACCAGCACCTCCCGGACGGTGTTGCGCAGGGCCGGGTTATTGGCTGGCAACGCCACCGTGGTCTGGCGCACCACTGCCCCACTGGCGGTATCCTGCAGGCGCAGGTCCAGGGTAAGCTCGCCGGCCAGCCCGGCCAGGGTTCCGCTCAGCACGTACTTCACCCCCAGCAGCTTGCGTACCTGCTGCCAGGAAGCACCCGGTAGTACCCCCCGTCGGCGCAGGCGTGTCTGCAGGGTCTTCTCCCCCACCAGCCGGAAGCCGGGCAGGGCCGATACTCCCCGGGCCAGCTCGGCCCGGAGCCGCCGGGCCGCGCCGGGCGCGACTCCGGGAGTACGCAGCCCCCAGATAGCCACCAGCTGCCGGCCCGCTCCCGGGGCATTGGCCGGCAACAGCAACAGCAGCAACAGCAAGTGGGTTCGCAGCAACGACACCGGGTTACCTCACCTCTGCAGTTGCAAATGCAACTGCGGGGTTGAAGGTTGTCAGGTTGAGCAGGCAGGCCCCGACAGCGCTTCGCGCAACGGCAAAAGTAAGCACTTTTTGCGATCTTTGCAGTTTGCGAAGCATGTTCTGCCTCACTTTACGGAAACCGTCTCATCATTCAACCACAACGTTGCTTTTGGCAACGTTGTGGTCACCTCTTGGAGGAAGCCAGCGGGCATGATAACAATGGCCGATCGAGGCTGTCAAACAACGCCCGGCGGGTGGAGGCGATACCTTGCCGCAAGACATCAAACTGGTGCTGGTCAACCCGGAGATTCCCGCCAATACCGGCAACATCGTGCGCCTGTGCGCCGTGACGGGAGTGGAGCTGCACGTCATCGAGCCCTGCGGCTTCAGCTGGGACGAGCGCTCGCTCAAGCGGGCCGGTCTCGATTACTGGTCCCACTGCCGCCTGGAACGTCACCTGACCTTCGCGCAGCTGGAAGAGCGCTGGCCCCGGGCCAACTATTACTTCCTCAGTGCGCATGCCCGCCGCTCGCTTTTCTCTGCCTCTATCCAGGCCGGCGATGTGCTGGTGCTGGGCTGCGAATCCGCCGGACTGAGCCGGCGCTTCCTTGACAAGAACGACCGGGGGCGCCACACCTGGACCCTGCCCATGCCCGGGCGGGGACGCAGCCTCAACCTGGCCAGCGCCGCCGCCGTGGCGCTCTACGAGGCCCTGCGCCAGATCGGCCGACTGGAAGGATGAACAGATCATGCCCCGGCTGAAGGTAAACGAGCGCGAGTCCGGCCAGAGGCTGGACCGGTTTCTCAAGAGAACCCTGCCGCGGATGCCCATGGGCCACATCTTCAAGCTCATTCGCACCCGCAAGGTACGCGTCAACGGCAAGCGGGCGGCGGCCGGCCGCCTGTTGCAGGCCGGCGACGAAGTCCTGCTGCACATCAGCGAGCAACAATTCGCCTCCGAGCGCCGGGTGGTCGAACGCCGGGCGAGTTCCCTGGATTTCGAGGTGCGTTACGAGGACGAGGATCTGTTGGTGGTGTCGAAGCCTCCCTTCCTGCCCGTTCATCCCGGGGCCGGGCACCCCGACAACTCGCTCATCGACCAGGTGCATGCCTACCTGGAGGTGGCCCGGGCCGGCGACGACTTGCGCCCCGCCCTGGTGCACCGGCTGGACCGCGACACCTCGGGGCTGCTGCTCATCGGCAAGAACTACGCCGCCGTGCGCCGGCTGGGAGACATGTTCAAGCAGGGACGCATCGCCAAGTACTACCTGGCCCTGTGCCGGGGAGTACCGCGGCCACCCCGGGGAACCTGGGAGTTCGCCGTGGCCCGGCGCGACGACGCCGGCCGTCCCCGCGGCAAGGCGCCCGCCGCCGGCCGCACCTCCTACCGCGTGGCCTCGCGGCGCCAACTGCACGACCAGGGACGGGTGGTCTGCCAGGTATCGCTGCTGGTGCTGCGCCTGCACACCGGTCGTACTCACCAGATCCGCAGTCACCTGCTGCAGGCCGGGCACCCCCTGGGCGGCGATCGGCGCTACGGCGACCGCGAGTTCAACCGCCTGCTCACAAGGCGCTTCGACCTGCGTCGGCAGTTCCTGCACGCCTACCGCCTGCGCCTGGAGCATCCTCTCTCCGGCAAGCCACTGGAGCTGGTGGATCCCTACCCGGATGATCTCCAGGTCATGACCCGGGCCCTGCACCTGGGGATACCGCCCGCCTGATCCCCGAGCGCCTGGCAGGTACTCTCGATCGGTGCCGCCCTGCCGGTATCTACTGTCGCCGCCTCACCGGGTGGGCGGCCAGGTAGGCGGGTTCGATGGCCTCGGTCAACACCCGGCCGGGCAACCCGGCGGGAATCTCCAGCCCCAGCAGGTAGAGGATGGTCGGGGCCAGGTCCAGGTAGGCGACCCGCTGCAGGCGCACCCCCGGGCGCAGGGGACCGCCCGCCAGCAGCAGCACCGCCCGGGAGTCGTGCCAGCCCGGCCAGATCAGGTTGTGGGGATCCGGGCGCATGCCGTGGTCGGACACCAACACCAGCACCGTGTCCGGACCGCTGGCCTCCAGCAATTTCTGCAGGCCGTCGTCGGCCAGCCGGTAGGCGGCGTCAATCAACCTGCCCCAGGCAGGATGGGCCGACTGCTCGCGGCCGAAGTCTTGCGGAAAGCGTTGCGGCCAGAAGCCGTGCATGGCCATGTCGGCCCCGTTCAGGACCAGCGCCAGCAGGCGGGGCCGGTAGCGTGGCAGCGCTGCCAGGGCGATGTTCAGGCGGCCGAGATCGGCCGCCAGGGTTCGCTCCAGCAGCAGCGCCGGCGCCGGTAGCAGGCGGTTGGGCCGGTAGTTTTTCAACGCCGCCACCTCGCCAGCCGGCAGCCCGGCTCGTTGCACCAGCACGGAGAGCTTCTCCACGTCGGGTTCCACCTGCAGCGACTGCGCCCAGCCGAGCTTCCCCGGGGGATAGACCGCCTGGCTCAGCCGGCGGGGCCGGCGTAGAAAAACGTCGAACTCCCCGGGGCCGAGACCATCGGAGACCAGCAACCCGTTCAGGGACCGTGCCGGCCAGGTGCAGGGCCAGCCGATCACCACCGACTGCAGGCCGGCCGCCCCGGCCCGGTGCCACAACGAGGGCACGCGTACCATGTCGCTGCCGGGAGGCACCCCGTCGGCCACCCCCGCCAGATAACTGACCAGCCCTACCGCGAAGAAAGGCAGCAACAGCTTGTCCCGGGCCAGGGCCGCGAAGGGAAACGGTCTCACCCCGGGCATGCGCATCAGCAGGTATTGCCGTACCCCGTGCACCGTGCGTGGCTGGCCGGTGGCAATGGTGGTCCAGATGGCCGGGGAAACATGTGGTGGCGGTGAAAACACCGTGGCCCGTGCTCCGGAGGCCAGCAGGCCTGCCAGGTGAGGAAGCTCGCCGTCCGCGACCAGGCGGTCGATCACCGTCCAGGTGGCACCGTCGAGACCCAGCAGGACAAGCCGTAACCCCGGCGGCGGAGTCCGTGATCGGGCCACCTGCCCGGCGAATGACCCGGCCCCGTCGCCGCCCCGCCAGGGTACAGCGGCAATCACCAGCAGCAGCACCGCCCCGGCGACCAGTACCCTGCGCCCGACCCGGCCGCTGACCAGGGCATTCCCGCGTACGCCCAACCGCAGCAACGCCCAGCAAGCCAGCGCGCCCGTCGCCAGGCCCAGGGCATCCCGGACCAGCAACCAGGCCCGCGACACCTCCGGCCGGAAGGCCAGGGTCACTACCAGGTCCAACAAGGCCGCCAGCACCGCCAGCACCAGCACGAACGCCCCCACTCCGGCCAGCAGGCGCTCCCACCAGCCGGCCCGCAGCGGCGCGGCCCCGGCCGGCTGCCCCCGGGAGCTTACCAGACGCCGCACCCCGGCACGCAGCAACCATAGCAGCAGCCCCAGCAAACCGAAGAAGCAGGCACAGAGCAGTGCCAGGGCGAGGGTATCCGGAAAACTTCCCCAGCGGTCCACCCGCCAGGCCACCACCAGCCCGTAGAGCCAGCCACCCGCCCCGAAAGCCAGCAGTGTCGGCACCGGCCCCAGCCGGCCCGGGGATGGAGACCCGGTCAAGGACTTTCCTCAGGAGGCCGGGTCGGCCGCGGCCGCTCCGGGTGCCGGGAAATGACTGTCGGGATCATCGAAGGCCTCGCGGATGGCACGCACCATCTTGGCCAGCAGCGGCGGCGTGCGCCGCAATGGTTTGACCTTGACGTTTCTCAGCCCCATGTTCCCTCCTGTTTCCGCCGCTGCCCGTTCAGTAACGCCCCTGCAGGTACACCGTCACCAGGCGCCGCAAGCGGTCCCCCCCGAAAGGCTGACCGTCGGCGGCGACACCGCCACCCAGTTCCCGAAAAGCCAGGGTGCCGTCGTCGAGCGATACGGGCAGGAACAATCTCAGACCCGCTTCCAGTTCACCCTGGCTTACCTGAAAGCGCCAGCCCAGCCGGCCCAGCAACAGCAACTGGTTGCTGAAGTGTTCGACCAGCCAGGGTTCGAGAATGCCGTCCGGGTTGGTGACCCACTCGTCCAAGAACTCCGAGCGGGTGAACCCATACAGGCTCAGCACCAATCCCCGCTCCGGCAACCAGCGAATTCCCAGCTTGCCCAGGTTCTGGGGACTCTGCCGGGAACGTTCGCCCAGGACCTGGCGCACCGCCCAGGACGCTTCCAGCAGGAGATCGCTGCGGGCGAACCAGCGCAGGGTCAACTCACCGCCTACAATCCTGAGCCAGGAGTCGGCGTTCTGGTAACGAACGATGCTCTGCTCCAGGTCCAGGCGTCCCTGGGCATCGGTCTTGACGTCGGATATCAGTATGGCTTCGTCCACGTAGAAGTTAAGAAAGAGATCCGCCGACAGGGTGAGCCGGCCGTTCAGGAAACT
>QMME01000295.1 GCA_003647095.1 Deltaproteobacteria bacterium | reverse complement strand
GGCATCTGCCTGGGCCTGCAGATGATGGTGGTCGAGTTCGCGCGTCACGTGGCGGGGCTGGAGGGGGCCAACTCCACCGAGTTCGACGAGAAAACCCCCCATGCGGTCATCCATCTCATGGAGAGCCAGAAGGACGTCTCCAGCAAGGGTGCCACCATGAGGCTGGGAGCCTATCCCTGCCAGCTCCGGGCCGGCACCCGGGCCATGGAAGCCTACCAGCAGAGCCGCATCTCCGAGCGCCACCGCCACCGCTACGAGGTCAACAACGAGTACCGCGAGCGCCTGGCCGTGGCCGGCATGGTGTTTTCCGGGCTCAGCCCCGACGAGCAGTTGGTGGAGATCTGCGAGCTGCCGGGGCACCCCTGGGCGTTGGGCTGCCAGTTCCATCCCGAGTTCAAGTCCAAGCCCTTCAACCCGCATCCCCTGTTCGCCGCCTTCATCAAGGCGGCCGTCGAGTACCGTGCCAGCAGATGAAGTACGGCTACATTCAGGGTACCCCCTCGCCGCCCGTATCATGGGCGGCGCCGGGGTTGGGGGCCGTGCCGGGGGGAGTGTGCTTGGCGGCTCGGGGCCGCACTCTCGTGCTCACTGCGCTCCGCGCGAGAGCACACCCCCTCGCCGCCCGTATCATGGGCGGCGCCGGGGTTGGGGGCCGTGCCGGGGGATGTGTGCTTGGCGGCTCGGGAATTGTTAGGGTGATGGAGGTGAGGCGGTGAGGGTCGGCAAGTGGCTCAAGAACACCCTCATCTACCTGGGCATCCGCCTGCTGCTGGGGCTGGTGAGATTGCTGGGCTGGGAACGCAGCCGCCGCCTCGGCCGCTGGCTGGGACGACGGGCCTGGCAGCTGGCCGGGAAAGAGCGCCGGGTATGCCTGCGGCAACTGGCCTGGGCCTTTCCCGAAATGAACGAGGAGCAACGCCGGCAACTGTCGCGGCGGGTGTTCGAACACCTGGGCCAGGCGGCGGCCGAGGTGGCCAACGTGCGCCGGGCCCCGGAGCTGAGCGAGTGGGTGGAGGTAGGACCCGACTCGCGCCGGGTGCTGGACGAGGCCCTGGCCCGCGGGCGCGGAGTGGTCTTCGTGACCGCCCACTGCGGCAACTGGGAGTTGATGGCTCGCACCCTGGCCCGCCTGGGCTATCCCATCAACACCATCGGCCGGGCCTCCTACGATCCACGGCTGACCCGGTTGATCGACGACTTCCGCCGCCAGGGCGGCGTGCATACCTTGTGGCGCGGGGATCCGGAGCTGGGCCACCGCCTGGTGGAAGTTCTGCGGCGTGGTGAGATCATGGGCTTTCTCATCGACCAGGACACCCGGGTACCGGGGGAGTTCGTGCCCTTCTTCGGCAAGCCGGCGCATACTCCCTCGGCACCGGTCACCCTGGCCCGCAAAACCGGGGCGGCCGTGGTGGTAGGCTTCAACCACCGGCGTCGGCCCGACGGCTATGCGGTGAAAATATCATCCTTTCAGTTCAGCCGGGAAAGCGACGAGAAACGGGCCCTGCTCGAGGACCTGGCCGGCCTGAGCCGGCTTATCGAAGAGCATATCACCGCGCACCCGGAAGAATGGGTATGGATGCACCGACGCTGGCGGACTCGCCCGCCCGGCGAGGCAGGTGAGGGACGATAGAAACACCCAGGTTGCCAGCGTGTACCCGGGGATGTTACCTTGGCGGCAGTCCCGGTGCAGAGGCGGCCGGGTGGGAAGGAAAGGCGTGAGCAAGGATGCTGGCAGTACCTTCGTTGTCTGGGCGGCGGTGCCGTTGCTGGGGCTGCTGTGCGCCTGCTCGCCCTTCAAGCAGCCGGTCCTGCCGGAAGATGATGCCATCACCGTGGAGATGCAGGGAGTGGTCATTCGCCGCTACCACCAGGGCCGGCTCGAGTTGCAGGCCCGGGCAGACCAGGTGCTGCTGTTTGGCAACCAGAAACGGGTGCAGGCCCGGCAGGTGGCTGTGCATCTGGAGGGGGACGAGTGACCGCCAAGGTTGGGTACCTGGTGCCGCTTGTACTGAGCCTGGCTGCTGGCGTGGCCATGGCCGGGAAGGTGCAGCAACAGCAGAAACAGCAGAAACAGCCGGTACAGGGACCGGTGGACATCCGTTCCGACGAATTGCTGGTGCTGCAGCAGCAGAGCAAGGCCGTGTTTTCTGGAAACGTCTGCGTCGAGCAGGGCGCTTTGAAGATAACCTGCCGTAAACTGGAGGTTTTCTACACAGGAGGGGGATCCCGCCGGGACGATACCGATGTCGACCGAATGGTCTTCTCCGGTAAGGTGCTGATCGAGTTGGACAAGCGCCGTGGCCACTGCGAACAGGCGGTATACCAGCGCCGGGCCGGGCGCATCGTCTGTACTGGCCAGCCCTGGGTGGAGGAGGAGCGGAGCCGCATCCGCGGAGAGGTGATCGAGTACCTGCTAAAGAGCAAGGAGGTCAAGGTGACCAGGCCGCGGGCGGTCATTCACCTCCCGGAAGAAAAGCAGCCTCGCGGGTCGGCGGCTGACGAGAAGAGATGAAGGATGACTCCGGAAGCGGCCTGCGGGCCATTGACTTGCGCAAGAGCTACCGGGGACGCACGGTGGTGGATAGCCTGTCGCTGCAGGTGACTGCCGGGGAGATCGTCGGCCTGCTGGGCCCCAACGGGGCCGGCAAGACCACCACCTTTCACATGATGATGGGGCTGGTCCGGCCCGAGCAGGGGCGGGTCTGGCTGGATGATATGGATATCACCGCTTGGCCCATGTATCGGCGGGCCCGGGCGGGAGTGGGATTTCTCTCCCAGCAACCCTCGGTATTCCGGCGCTTGAGTGTGCGCGACAACCTGCGCCTGGTGCTGCAGGCGAGCGGCCTGCGGGGCCGACGGTTGGAGCAGAGGGTGGAGCAGGTTCTGGATGAGTTTGCCCTGGGCACGGTAGCCGGAGCCCAGGCCGGCACCTGTTCCGGGGGAGAACGGCGCCGCCTGGAGATCGCCCGCTCCCTGGTGACCGGACCCCGGTACCTGCTTCTCGATGAACCCTTTTCCGGCATCGATCCGCTGGCCCTGGAGGATATTCGCAGTCACATCACCGCCCTGGCCGGCCGCGGCCTGGGACTGCTGCTGACCGACCACAATGTCAGGGAAACCTTGTCAATCTGCCACCGAGCGTATATCGTTAGTCGTGGCCGGACGATTGCAGAAGGTACGCCGGCCGAGATAGCCGCCAGCAAGAGCGCCCGGGAGTTGTATCTGGGCGAGGGCTTCCGGCTGGACGAGGCAAGCTGAAGATGGTCGAACTCAAACAGGTGTTGTCGCTCAAGCAGACGCTACAGCTGGTGATGACGCCACAGCTGCAGCAGGCCATAAAGTTACTGCAGCTATCGCGCCTGGAACTGAGCGAAACCATCAACGCCGAGATGCTGGAAAACCCCGTACTGGAAGAAGAAGTGGAACCAGATGCAGCCGACCTGCCGGCGGCCTCGGCCGAGGACCGCCTGCGTCAGGCCGCCGAACGGGTGAAGGAACGCACCGAGAAGATTGAACGGGTGGAAGAGGTCAAGGGTGCCGACGGTCTGAACGATATCGACTGGGAACAGGTACTGGAGAACTATTCCTCTTACACGCCTGCCGTGGGTCCGCGTGATCGCAGCAGCGACGATCAGCCTCCCATGGAGGCCATGACCTCCAAGACACCCACGCTGGTAGATCACCTCATGTGGCAACTGCGCCTGGCACCCTTGAGCGAGAGGGAGATGGACATCGGAGCGCAGATCATCATGAATCTCAACAGTGATGGCTACTTCGTGGCCGACGACGAAGACCGCCTGGCGGGCCGCGAAGCCATACAGGTGGTGGCCCAGTCCAGCGAGACCAGCCCGGAGGAAGTGGAGCGGGTGTTGCAGGTCATACAGACCTTCGACCCGGTCGGGGTGGCCGCCCGCAATCTTCGCGAGTCTCTGCTCATCCAGGCACGACACCTGGGAATTGAAAACGGCCTGGTCTATGCCATCATCGAATCGCACCTGGGATTGCTGGAACGCAAGAATTTCGCGGCCATCGCCCGCGAATTGAAGGTCTCCAAAGACCAGGTGGTGCAGGCCGTGCAGATGATTTCCCGGCTGGAACCTCGTCCGGGTCGCATGTACACCGACGAGCGTCCCTATTACATCACTCCCGATATCTATGTATACAAGCTGGGTGACGAGTACGTTATCGTGCTCAACGAGGACGGTCTGCCCAAGCTGCGGATCAGCTCCTACTACCAGAAAGCACTGCGCGCGGCGACCAACGGCGACGAGACCCAGAACTACATCCAAGACAAGCTGCGCTCGGCCATGTGGCTGATCCGCAGCATCCACCAGCGCCAGCGCACCATCTACCGGGTCACCGAGAGCATAGTCAAGTTCCAGCGCGAGTTCTTCGACAAGGGTGTAGCCTACCTCAAGCCCATGGTGCTCAAGGACGTGGCCGACGACCTGGGTCTGCACGAATCAACGGTCAGCCGGGTCACCACCAACAAGTACGTGCATACCCCGCAGGGTATCTTCGAGCTGAAGTACTTTTTCAACACGGGCTTGCGCCGCTCCGATGGAGGCGAGGACGTGGCCTCGGAGTCCGTCAAGGAGATGATCCGTCATATCGTGGCCGGGGAAGACCCCCAGAAACCCCTGTCGGACAGGGAAATCGTGGATCTCTTGAAGGAGAAAGGAATACACATCGCCCGGCGCACGGTGGCCAAGTATCGCGAGTTGCTGGGCATCCTTCCTTCCAGCAAGCGCAAGAAAATGTTCTAGGGTCGAGGGCCGCCGGGCCGGCCCGACCCGCACCAGGAGGAGCCATGCAGATTTCAGTGACGTTTCGGAACATGGAACCCAGCGAGCACTTGAAGGAGTATGCCACCGAGAAGTGTTTGCGCTTGAAGAAGTACATCAGCCTGCCGGCCGACGTGCACGTGGTACTGGCCAAGCACAAGTACCGTCACCATGCCGAAATCAAGGTCAGCAAGGCCGGGGTGATAATGAAGGGAGAGGAGAACTCCGAGGACATGTACTCCAGCATCGACCTGGCCATGGACAAGATCGAGCGTCAGGCCCGCAGGTTCAAGGACAAACGTCGCGAGCACCGCGGTGGCGAGGGCGGCGAGATAACGGTACGTCATGCTGTGATGGAGTCGCCTGCAGATTCCCAGGGAGGCGCAGTAGTGGTGGACAGCGAGGAACTGTCTCCCAAGCCCATGTCGGTGGACGAGGCTATCATGCAGATGGAAGCGCAGAGCAGGGACTTTTTCGTATTTCTCAATGCCGGTTCCAACGAGGTCAACGTCATTTACCGCCGGCACGACGGCTCGGTGGGGCTCATCGAGGCACGGCCGGCGGAGGACTGATACCGCCCCTGTCCGGGAGGCAGGAGCCACTTTTCGACAGCAAACTGCCTGCCAGGTAACGCCAAGGAGGCCAGGGGTTATACCTGGCAGTGGATGGGTGACAGACAACATGAAAATCTCCACTTATCTGGATCGCCAGGATGTCACCGTGG
>QMME01000294.1 GCA_003647095.1 Deltaproteobacteria bacterium | reverse complement strand
GAGTTCAGTTTCTGAAGGAGGTTGCCATGTGTCGCTGGTCTGCCGGGTGCTGGTTGCTGCTGGTGCTGGGAGTGACGCTCGCGGCCGGGCCGGCCCGGCCGGGGCCGGCGGCCGACGTCGGCAACAACCACACCCAGGTGTTCGTGGTTCCCCTGAGCGAAGACCTGCACCATACCGCCGGTATCATCAACCAGGTGCTGCGCCGGGTCCTGGTCGAGCAGGCCAACCTGCAGGTGCTCGACCTGGAAGACAAGCTGCAGGCGCAGATGCCCGACAAGGCGCGCCGGCTGCAGGAGCAGGCGCGTAAGGGACTGGTCGCCGCCAAGCGGGCCTTCCAGGCCATGGAATACGAACAGGTGATCCGCCAGGCCAGCAAGGCCCGCCAGGCCTTCGAGAAGATGGGCGGGCACCTGGCCCCCCTCAAGCGTTACCAGGAAAGCATCCTCTTCATCGCCGTGGGCCACGCCATGCTGGGAGAGAAGGAGCCGGCTTCCCGGGCCTTCGTCGACCTGCTGGTGCAGGATCCCCACCTGAGCCTGAAGAAGTCCTCGTTTGCCGAGTTCGTCAAGCAGCTGTTTGCCAGGGTCAAGGAGGGCATGGCCTCGCTGCCGCGGGGCAGTGTCGCGGTGAAGACCACTCCGCCGGGAGCCAACCTCTACCTCGACGGCCAGCTGCGCGGGGTCACTCCCCAGAGCCTGGAGGGCCTGGTGGCCGGCAGGCACGTGGTGATGGTGAGCATGCCCGGTTTTCAGAAATGGGGGCAGGTGGTCCAGGTGGAGGCCGGCGGCCTGGTCACCCTGAATACCCGGCTGGAAGCCGGGCGGGCCGGCACCGGTTACCTGCGCCTGGTGGAGAAGGCCGGGCGGGCCGTCTCCGATTCCTCGCGCCTTACCGAGGTGTTGCAGCTGGGACAGACGCTGGGGCTCGACTGGGTCTGGTTGTGCCAGCTCGATCATGCCGAATCGGCCACCAGGCTGACCGGCTTCCTGTTCGAGTTCAATCACGCCCGGGTGGCCTACCGCAGCCAGGTGGAACTGGAGCCCTCGGGATACGGACTCAAGGAAGAAGTGCGACTGTTCGGGCGAAAGTTCCTGCGCCGGGGATTGCGGGCCCTGCGTGCCTTGCGCGAGGAGGGCGATCCCCTGGATGCCCACACCGGTACCGAGGACTGGTACCGGGACGACAGTTCCTCCCGGCGGAAGAACCGCGACACCCGCGCCCGGGAAGAGGTCAAGCACCAGGAGAGCAAGCACTCCAGCGGCGATCCCCTGGACGACTACGATCCTACCGCCGACTGGTAAGCCCTGCATTTCCCGCTCCGGCCGCGATCTCGGCGTCTGTCGACGGGGGAGATTCCGGCGAATCCGGCGGGTGGTGACGGTCAATCCTTGTTGACGATGACCTTGTGTTTCCGGTCGGCGACCACGTCGACCGTGCGGGTGGCGCTGCCTCCGCCGTTGAAAAGGATGGTCACCCGGTGGCGCCCGGCCGGCACCGGGTAGGAGAGCAGGGGAGTGGTCTTGCCGGTGTCCTTGCCGTCGATGACCACCTTTCCCCAGGGGCGGGCATTGATGACCAGGTAGCCGGTGCCGCTGGAGGCGGTGGTCTTCTGGTGGCGGCGTGTCCCGGTACGGGGAGCGGGTGTGGCCGCCGTGGACTCCTGCCGCGACAGTGTCACCGAGACCTTCTTGCGGTCGTTGCCGTCGTAGACGATGGTGGCGGTGAAGTCCTGGTAGCCCTTCTTCTGCAGGCGCAGGTGGTGTTGGCCGGTTGCGGGCAGTTTCTCCAGCACCCGCGGCGAGCGGCCGACTTCCTTGTCGTCGAGGAAGATGAGTGCCCCGGGCGGGGTGGTCTCCACCTCCAGGGAAAACAGCAGCGGCTGCAAGGTGATCTTCCTTTCCTCCACCTGCCGCGGCGCCAGGGTGATGGCGAACTTTTCGCTGCGGTAACCGTCGGCCGTCACCTCGATGAGGTGCTCCCGGCCGGGAAGCATGTTCTCCAGGCGCAGCGAACCGCCCGCCGCCTCCATGGACTGCCCGTCCACCTTCACGCTGGCCTGGGGCGGTTGCACCTGCAGCTTGAGTACCGCGGGAACGAAGCGCAGGCTGATGGCCAGGCGGTTGAGCCGGCCGGGCTTGAGTTCGATCTCCTCGCTGTAGGGCTGGTAGTTGTCGGCACTGGCCTGCAGGTGGTGCCGCCCCGGCTTGATGCCGTCGGCCCGGTGGCCGATGGGCTTGCCGTCGAGCAGGAGCTTGACCCGGGGCGGGGTGCTGCTGATCTCCAGGCTGGTGGTGCCGCCCAGCAGGCCCTTTTGGCGCAGCAGCTTGACCACGGCAAAGCCGAACAGGCCCACGGCCACCATGGCCAGCAGGATTATCAGCAGGTTGAACCGCGATTTGCGCCGGGCCTGCCGGGGCTCCTCGGCCAGGGTTACCTCCCCGGTGGAAAAGGCGTCCTCGCTGAAGAAAGGAGGAGCGGGGGCCGGCGATTGGTCATCGGCGGTGCTGACGATGTCCTCCTCGACGGGGAGATCCTGCAGGGTGGCGTCCTGGTTGGCGGCCGGTGTTTCCCGGGGAGGGGGCTTCTTTTGCCGGGGGGGCAGCGGCGGTGGCGGGGGAGCGACGGCCGGCCGGGCCGGGGACTTGCCGGCAGCCGCCGGTGGGGCCGCGTCGGTGGGCAATTCATCGGCCAGGGCGGCCCGGGCATCCCAGACCACCGTCTCGATGTCTTCGTCCTCGTCGTCCTCGACGGACTCGATCAGCGCCGGTTGCGCGGGCTGCTTGAGGCGGTTGGTGGGCAGTTCGGGCTCGGTGAGATCCGCCGGCTGGCCCGGCATGGTGGCCTTCTCGTAGAGCTTGTGTCGTTCCAGTTCCCGCTGGATGTCGGTGCGAAAGGCCTTTTTCATGTAGGCGGCCAGTTCCTTGCGGGAGAAGCCCGCCTTGCTCATGATCAGGAACCGCTGCAACTCTTCCTGCATGTCGTAGGCCGACTGGAAGCGATCGTCGGGATCCTTGGACAGGGCCTTGATGACGATGCGTTCCATGTCGTCGGGGATGTTCTGGTTGTAGGTCTTGGGGGGCAGGATCTCGACGTTGCGCACCTTCTCCAGGGTGGAAAAATCGCTTTCGCCGACGAACAGGCGCTCGCCGGTCAGCAGCTCGTAAAGAATGATGCCGGCCGAGAAGACGTCCGAGCGGCGGTCCAGCGGCAGGCCGCGGACCTGTTCCGGGCTCATGTAACCGAACTTGCCCTTGAGAATGCCGGCCTGGGTCTTGGAGGCCTTGTTGGCCGCCTTGGCGATGCCGAAATCGATGATCTTGACCTCGCCCTCGTAGGAGATGAGCACGTTCTGGGGGCTGACATCGCGGTGCACGATGTTCATCTCGCGCCCGCCGGCGTCGCGCTTGCGGTGGGCGTAGTCGAGACCCTCGCATACCCGGGTCATGATGTAGGCCGACATGGGAACGGGCAGGCGCAGGTTGCGCCGCTTGTGGCGCTCCCAGATGGTGCGCAGGTCCTTGCCGTGCACGAACTCCAGGGCGATGAAGTAGCTGTCGTCGATGCGGCCCAGGTCGAAGATCTGGGCGATGTTGGCGTGGTTGAGCTGGACGGCGATCTTGGCCTCGTCGATGAACATGGTGATGAATTCCTCGTCCTCGGCGATGTTGGGCAGGATGCGCTTGATGGCCACCAGCTTCTCGAATCCCTCCACCCCGAAGCTCTTGGCCTTGAATACCTCGGCCATGCCGCCGACGTTGATGCGCTCGAGCAGGAGATACTTGCCGAATTTCTGTGGTTTCTTCACCCTGTCACCTGGTGCCGTCTCTGCAGAGCTATAAAAAAAACCATGTAACGCTAGCAAGATACGACAGGCCAGTCAAACCCAAAGCTGCTTACCGTGCGGTCAGGGCCCGGGCCGGGTCCAGGGAGGCGGCGCGCTGGGCGGGGAAGATGGCTCCCAGGGCGCAGAACAGCACCGCGAAGCCGATGGCGCCCAAAAACAGCCAGGCCGGGTAGGCGAAGAAGGTCTCGGGTTTGAAGGGGAAGTCCGGCATCACCTCCACCGCCAGCCAGTCCACTCCCCGGCACAGCAGCAGGCCCAGGCCGATGCCCAGCAGGCCGCCGGCGCTGCCCACCGCCACCGCCTCGCTGAGGATGATGGCGCGGATGTCGGAGCGGGTGGCTCCCACCGCCCGCAGCAGCCCGATCTCCTTCTGGCGCTCGAAGATGATCATGAAGAAGGTGTGCGAGATGCTCACCGCCGACAGCCCGACGATGATCAGGCTGATCAGGGTGAACCCCAGGGTGACCAGGGTGATCAGCAGGCCCACGCTCTGGGCCATGCGCTTTTCGCCCAGGTCGATGTCGTAGCCCAGGGCCCGCACCGCCTCCTGCACCGGCGCCAGCCGGTCGGAGGAGTCGACCTCCACCACCGCCGCCCGGTAGCGGGAAGCCGCCTGCTCGCCGGCGAAGCGGCGGTTGAGACGCCGGGCCGTGGCCAGGGGCATGGTGATGCCTCCCATGATGGCGTGATGGCTGAGGCCGACGATCTTCATGCGGGTCCGCAGCACCTGCCCGCCGCCGCCCCGGGAGATGTAGGAGTGGTTCAGGGCCAGGGGAATGGAGGGCAGGAACGGCAGCAGCGAGTTGGAGATGCGCGGCAGCCCCCGGGCCGGGGCGAAGCTGGCGTTGTAGATTTCCACCATGCGCTGCGACAACAGCACCGGGATGGGTTCGCCGTCGGGGACGTCGTGGAACTCGCCGGCGCTGGCGTCCCCGGCCACCAGGCGGGGGTCGATGCCCTCGCCGATGATCTCCAGCCACATGCGTACCGAGCGCACCGCGTCGATGGCCCGCCGGCTGATGCCCGGCACCCGGGACAGCAGCTCCAGGGCCGCCGGGGAGATCTGCCGGCCGTCGAGCGAGGCGGTGGCCAGGAAGGCCAGCTCCTGGCGCGGGTAGACGGCCCGCACCCCGGGTATGGCCCGGAGCTGCTCGAGGCCCTGGTCATCGAGCCGGCGGCCGGGTGCCAGGGTGCCGAACTGGGCCGCGCGCGGTACCACCTGGATGCGGTTGGCCTCCACGGGAAAGATCTCGCTGGCCACGGTCTGCCTGATGCCCAGGCCCAGGGCCAGGAAAAACACGAAGGAGCAGATACCCACCACGATGCCCACCGAGGAGAAGATGAGGTTGCGGCGGTTGCGGTGCAGGTTCTGGCGCACCAGGCGATAGAGCTTGTGTGCTTTCACGGTGCCTGTTCTCCGGCCAGCTTCCCGTCTTCCAGGCGCAGCGACAAGGAGGTGTGGCGGAAGAGGAACTCCTCGTGGGTCACCACCACCACCGTCAGGCCGTCCTGGCGGTTCAACGATTCGAACAGCTCGATGATCTGGGCACCGGTGGTGCTGTCGAGGTTGCCGGTGGGCTCGTCGGCGAGCACCAGGCTGGGGCGACCCACGATGGCGCGGGCGATGGCGACACGCTGGCGCTCACCACCCGACAGCTTGCTGGGTCGGTGATCAGCTCGG
>QMME01000293.1 GCA_003647095.1 Deltaproteobacteria bacterium | reverse complement strand
TGTTTCGGGCCGTGCCGGGGCGGGAGGGTTCGGGGAGATTGACAGCATGCAGAGAACTCGGTTACTTTTTGCCCGGGTTTAGCGCAATCGCGAAGGAAGGGAGCCGCTCCCGATGGTAGCCGGCGAGGACCAGGCAGGCAGGATTGAGCAACTCCGGGCGCAGTTGGTCGAGCAGCCCGATTCCGAGGTCTTTATCGAGCTGGCCGAGCTGCTGGTGCAAAGCGGTCAGACCGACGAAGCCGTCAGGGTGTGCGAGAGCCACCTGGGCTTTCACCCCGATGCCGCCCGGGGCCACCTGGCCTACGGCAAGGCCCTGGTCGGCCAGGGACAGCTCGAAGAAGGACTGCAGGCCCTGGAGCGTGCCTGCATGCTGGCGTCTTCCGGCGCCGAGTTGCTCGAGGAGATCGGCAGGTTCCTGCTCGAGGCCGGGCATCCCGGACCGGCCCACCTCTACATCGACAAGGCCCTGGAAAAGGCACCAGATAAAGAAAGCCTGCTCGAACTGTCGGGGGCCGTGGAGGATGAAGCCGGAGGTGACTTCGGACGCCAGAGTACCGAGAAACTGACCCTGGGGCAGGAGCAACGCCGGCAACTGGGACTGGAAGAGCAGCCCGCTGCGGAAGGAGACGAGGCCCGGCAGCCCGCTGTGGACCAGGCCCCTTCGGCCGCCGGTGAATGGCCCGAGTGGGAAAGCAATCCCCCGCCTCCCACCGATGCCCTGGCCCCGGCGTCCCTGCCGGAGATCGACCAGGGGCTCGACGACGAAGACGACGACGAGCCCCCGACGCTGTACGTGTCCAATCCCCTGCTCGGCCAGGAGGCGGAAGGGCCGGCGGCCGAACCCGGTGGCGAGGTTGCTCCGGCGGGGGAGGATGCGGGTCCAGGTGAGGACGGGCCGGCACCGGCGGGGGCGGATGTTCGGGTGGAGGCGGCGTCCGGCGCCGAATCCCGTACCGCCCAGGAGACCATGTTCGATCCCGACGCCGGCATGAGGGCGGAGATCGACCATGCCGTCGAACAGGCGGTGAGTTCCAAGAACGAGGAACCGCCCACCATGTTCGATCCCGGTGCCGCCGGGGCCAAGCCCTGGGCGGCCGAGGCCACGGGCGAGGTTCCCCCGGGTGAACCACCTACCATGTTCGAAGGCGCCCAGCAGCCTGCCAAGCCCGAGCCCGCGCCCACCCGCTTCGTGACCTCCCCCGATGGAGCGGTGGCTCCTTTCAAGGAGGCCGTGGCTGCCCCGGCCGAGACCTTCAGCTACCTGAAAGTGTTCCTGGTGCTGGTGCCCTTCCTGGTGGTGGGCCTGGCCCTGGGTGGTTACTTTGCGTACAGCCACCTGCGCGCCGACAAGATCGACAACTTCCTGCAGCAGGCACGTACATCCCTGGAACTGGATACCCTGCTGGGCTACAGCGAAGTTCGGCTCACCTTGCAGAAGCTGCTCGACTACGACGAGGGCAACGAGCAGGGTCGGCAGCTGCTGGCGTTGGTGGATGCACGCCTGCACGACGAGTATGGACCCAACAAGGGCCTGGCGGATGAAGCCGCCCAGCTGGTAAAGGACCTGGGCGAATCTGCTGCCGCCAGCCCGGAGATTCTCTGGGCCAACTATCACCTGGGTAGACGCGAGGGTCTGGACGGTCTGCTCCAGCAGGCCCTGGATAGCAAGGGCCAGCCACCTGCCAGCATCCTGGAGCTGGCGGCGCGCCTGGCTGCCGAACGTGGACGGGTCGAGCAGGCCCGTACCCTGCTCGACAAGGCGCTGGCGGCCACGCCCGGTTACCTCAGGGCCCGTTACCAGCTGGCCAAGCTGCTGGCGGGGATCGGCAAGATCGACAAGGCCATGGAACAGTTGGATCGGGCCCTGGCAGTCAACGGCCTGCATACCCGCTCATTGTTGCTGCTGGCCGAGTTGCGCTTGCAGGCCGGCCGGCAAATCGAACAGGCCCGCAAGGATCTCGAGCGGGTGATCGAGATCCCGCGAGTGGTGACCCGCTACCAGGCCCGGGCCCACTTGTTGCTGTCGCGTATAGCCTTTAGCCGGTTCGAGCGCGATCGCGCCCTGGCCGGAGTGCGGGCGGCCCGGGGCCTGCTGCCCGATGACCAGGATTTCCTGCTCAGCCTGGCCGAGCTGTGCCTGCAGGCGCATGAGCTCGACGAGGCCCGGCAACTGGCCGAGAAGGTGGCCAGCAAGGATGCCGGGGCGGCGGTGCGGGCGCAACTGGTGTTGGCCGGCGTGGAAGTGCTCCGGCGGCACCCGGAGCGGGCGTTGCGCCGGCTGGATGGATTGGCCGGCAAGCGGGTGCCGGCCGGGCCGTTTCTGCTGCTGCGGGCCCGGGCCCTGCTGGCATTGCAACGCTATGGCCAGGCCATCGCCGACCTGCGCTCCGTGCCCGCCGGCAAGCCGGAGGCGGACGAGGCCCGGGCCTGGATGGCCCTGGCCCTGCTGCGCCAGGGAGACGAAACCGGCGCCCGGCGCCTGGTGAAGAAACTGTTGTCCCGCCGCCCGCGGCTGGCCCCGGCCCACTTCGTGCTGGGCGAGATCCTGCAGGCCCGGCGCCTGGGAAACGGAGCACGCAATGCCTGGAAGAAGGCGGCCGAACTGGACGGGCGTTTCTACCAGGCCTTCGATCGGCTGGCCGAACAAGCACTGGAAAGGCGCCGCCGTGACCGGGCCCTGGAGTATGCCCGGCAGGCCCTGCGGGCCAATCCCTTCGATGCCCGGGCGGCGCTGCTGGTCGGGCGGGTGTTGCTGGACAAGGGCCAGGCCCGGCCGGCGCTGGAGACCTTCCGCCAGGTGGTGGGACAGGATGCCTCCCTGGCCGAGGGATTCGCCGGCCTGGCCGAGGCACAGCTGTTGCTGGGGCAGCCGGAGCAGGCCGAGCAGGCGGCGCTCAAGGCCATGAACCGCGGCCTCAAGGATGCCCGGGTGATGCACGTGCTGGGCCGGGCGCGCTTGGCCCGGGGGCTTTTCAGCAAGGCCGTCTGGGCCCTGCGGCGGGCCCAGCAACAGGAGGAGAAGAACCCGGAGATCCTTGCCGACCTGGGCCTGGCCTACCTGGGCTTGCGTTCCATCTCGCGCGCCGAGAAGATGTTCAAGGACAGTCTGCGCCGCCGGCGCCTGGCCCGCGCCCAGGAGGGACTGGCACGGGTTCTGTTGGTACGGGGACGCTGGGCGGATGCTGCCCGGGCCTTCGAAAAGGCGGCCCGGCTGGGACGTCGCCAGGGCTGGAGCACCGAGGAGGTGGCCCGCATGTGGATGGAAAGCGGCCATGCCTTGGTCAAGGACCGGCGCACCAGAAACCACCTGGCCCGGGCCCGGCGCTCCTACCGCAAGGCCGTGGCGCTGCTGCCGGGTAAGGCGGAGCCGCTGTACCTGCTGGCCACCGCCTACGATCGTGACGACAAGCTGGCCGCCGCCCGGTCCACCTACCGCAAGGTCCTCGAGGTGGACGCCGGACATTCCCTGGCCCTGTACCGCCTGGGCCTGCTGGAATTCGACCAGGGTCACGACGACAAGGCCGGCGAGTACCTGCGACGCTTTCTGGATGGCAAGCCCAGGAAACTCAGGAAGGAGCTCAGGCGCGCCCGCCGGATCTTGAGCCGCATCAAGTCTGCCGCCGGCAAGAACAAGTAACGCCCGGAGGTGAGAAGGCACCATGCACGACAACGTTGCCGGCGACGGCCTGCTGGTCGTCGTGGAGGGTATTGACGGAGCAGGAACCACCACCCAGGCGGGCCTGCTGGTGGAGTGGCTGCGTTCCCGCTCGCTGTCCTGCGCCCTCACCGCGGAACCCAGCCGCGGCCCGGTGGGGGCGTTGCTGCGCCAGGTGCTGTCCGGCCGGGTGATCAGCCGGCTTCCCGACGGCAGCACCGGTCCCCTCGACAACGGCGTCATCTCCCTGCTGTTTGCGGCCGATCGCATCGACCACCTGGCCAGCGAGATTCTACCGCTGCTGCGGGAAGGCCGAATCGTCGTCAGCGACCGCTACTACCACTCCAGCCTTACCTACCAGGCACTGGAGGGGGAATGGGAGTGGATCCGGGCCATCAACGCCCAGGCGCGCCGTCCCGACATCACCTACCTGCTGGACTGTCCGGCCGAGACTGCCGGTGCTCGCCTGGCGTCGAGCCGCCAGGGCAGGGACATCTATGAGAAGATGGAAGTGCAGCGGCAACTGGTGGATGCCTACCGTCGCCTGCCGTCCCTGCTGCCCGATGAGAACTTCCAGGTGGTGGATGCCACCCGGCCGGTAGCACAGGTACAGGACACCATCAGGCGAGACCTGGCCTCTCGCTTGGCTGGGGGGGTTGACGGAGAGGGGAGATGATCCGCCGCGACGTCGTGGTGGTGGGTGCCGGTTACGCCGGCCTGGCCGCCGCTGCCCAGCTGGCCGGACGCTCGGTGAGCGTGCTGGAACGCCAGGATTCGGTGATGGAGCGACGGCGTGGCTCGCTGGGGTTATTGTTGCCGCTGGGGGCACGCGCGCTGGTAAGGGGAGACGGCCTTTACTTCAGGGACCTGGATCTGCTGGTGGAAGGGGCCCTGCGTCACCGCCTGCGTCGGTTGGTGGTACGTGGCCTTCGCGAACGCCTGGAACTGACCCTGTCGAAGCCGCTGCTGGTCATGAGCGAAAGTCGCCTCAAGGGAGCCCTGCTGCACCAGGTGCTGGAACACGGCGGCGAGGTGGTGGTGGGTTGTCCGGTGCGCCAGGTGGAGGTTGGCCGGGAGCTGTCGCGGGTGCGGGCCGAGGATGATTACCAGGCCCGGGTGGTGGTGGGCGCCGACGGCTCCTCAAGCCTGGTATCCCGTTCGCTGGGAGTGCGGCGGGGCAAGCGGGGCATGTTGTTCCAACGCCAGTACCAGGTGGAGAGGTTGGAGTTGCAACGCGATACCCTGCTTATTCAGCTCAACGATTATCGCCAGATGTTGCTGGCCTACTACGACGGTGAGAACTACCGGGCCTCGCTGCTGCAGTTCGCCGGGCCGCGCGGCAACGCCGGGGAGCTGGACGACACCTTGCAGGATTGGGTCGAACGACTGGGAGCCGGTCGCGTGCTCAATGCCTTCGGGGCGACTGTCAGGTTGCTGGAACCGGCCGGCGATTGCTGTCGCCCCAACGCCCTGCTGGCCGGCGACGCCCTGGCCTTTGCCGGCTTTGCCAGCATAACCGGGGCCATGGCCATGGGGGCGCTGGCCGGCAAGGTGGCCGGCCGCTTGCTGGCCGGCTCCGGCTACGCCCTGACCGATTACCACAAGCAGTGGCGCCGGGTCTCCGGCCAACCGCAGATCGAGCGACTGGCCTGGCTGGCGCCGCTGTGGCGTCGTTGCGATGGCCAGCGCATCGATCGCCTGCTGGGAAGACTGCACGATCAGTCCGGTCGCCTGCCTCCGGGAGCCAACCTGCTGTGGCGCCTTCCGGCACTGCTGTGGGACTTGCTGGTGTGACCGCGATCACGACCGATTTTCACACCCGGCGTGCCCCGGCGTATTCCTACAGTTCGTGCCGCGAGCAGGCCGTCATCAGCAGGT
>QMME01000292.1 GCA_003647095.1 Deltaproteobacteria bacterium | reverse complement strand
GACTGCAGGGGCACGGCCTGGTCTTCGAAGGAGTCCTGGGCGGTCACGAAGCGGGTGAGGGAGTTCAGCGGCTGGTTGCCGATGCCGATTCCTCCCAGCAGCAGCACGTCGCCGTCGGGCAGGGCCAGGGCCCGGTGCAGGGCCCGGGAACTGCTCATGGCCCCGGAGACCGTTCGCACGCTGACGCTGTCTCCACTGACGGTGATGATATCGGCCGTCGCCCCGGCGCTGCCCCAGCCGTCGCTGGCCACCTCGATGGGAGTACGTGCCAGGTTGAAGGTGGTGTACCACAGGGCTTCCTGGCAGCCGCCGGCCACCAGCACGCGACCGTCGGGCAGCAGGGTGGCGGTATGCAGGGCCCGGGGTACGGACAGCGCCGCCCCGGGTGGAGAGGAGAAAGTGCCCTGGCGGGGATCGTAGATCTCGATGCTGTCGGTGGCGCTCAGGCGCAGGCAGTCGCCGTCGGGACAGAACTGGCCGCCCAGGGCCACGTTGAAGCCTCCCGTTACCAGCACCCGGCCGTCGGGCAGCCTGGTGGCGGTGTGGAAGGCCCGGGCCCGCTCCAGATCTCCGCGGGTGAGGGTGAAGTTGGAGCAGGCGGTGACGAACATCTCCACCTGGGTGGTGGCATCCTTGTTGATCTCCACCCCCGAGACCTCGCCGCACCAGACGACCTTCTCGTCGCTGGTCTCCTTGAAGTCGTAGCCCTGGAAGGTCACCTTGCGGTTGCTGCCCGCGGGAATGCCGCCCAGGCGGGCCTTTCCCTGGCTGAGGTAGTCGGCCTTGTTGAACTGGTCGCAGCGGGGCTTGGCCATGTCGGCGGCGGAGACGCAGAGCCGGAAATCGGTGATGCCGGCGGGGAACTCTCCCTTTCCCGGGGGCTGCTCCCCGCGCAGGCCGGCGGGCAGCTTGCCGGCGGGCGGCAGGTGCACCTTGACGCTGAGGCCCGCTTGCCCGGGGCCGCAGCCGGCTGCCGGCAGGCACAGCAGGATGATGATGGCTAGAGCGTGGCGCACGATCTTGGTCATTCGCTGGATCTCCACCTGGGGAACCCGCGAGCGCATGTCAGGGAACCCCGTTGGTGATGGACAACTGGTAGTTTTCGCAAGTGGCATCCTGGCCGCTGGGGCCGTGCACGCGTAGGAAAAAGACCTTGTCTTCCTTGCTGCAGGTGGCCAGGCCGTCCTGGGGAGAGGTGGTGCAGCGGCACTGGCCCATGCCCGGGGTGTCGGGATCGTCGAGGAAGTGGCCGGCATAGGAGTGCTCGTACTCGGTGTCGTCGATGCACAGGTCGGTGGGGTTGGCACAGGACTGTGCGTAGACATCGACCTTCATCTTCTCGCCGGGGTTGACCAGGAAGCGCACCTGGAAACGGAAGTTGTCGCAGCCGTCCTGCAGCTCGTCCTGTTCCAGCTCGTCGATGGCCATAACCTTGTACCAGTCCTCGTCGCCGGGCGGCCACAGGTTGCCGCTGACCACCAGGGAGGAGCCGTCGTCGGGGAGGCCGCCCAGGTCCTCCGCCACCAGGCAATCATTGGGAGCGTTGTCGCTCTCCAGTCCCTCGTCGGTGGTGCCGTCGCAGTCGTTGTCGATCTGGTCGCATTCTTCGGGACTCGACTGGTCCGAGGAACCGCCGGGCATGGTGCTGCAGCGGATGTCGTAGTCGGCGGCGCATTCCACCGTGCCCGCGCCGCACTGGCCCTCGCCGCTGCAGGGGGTTCCCAGGGCGAAACCCTCGTCGACGAAGCCGTCGCAGTCGTTGTCCTGGCCGTCGCAGGTTTCCGCCGAGGGCAGCTGGCCGTTGCGACAGCCGCTCCAGGCCCCCTGCTCGCAGGTCTGCACTCCCGGCTGGCAGGGGGGGGAGTCCAGCCCGCAGGGACGCTCATCCCCGTCGTTGCAGGGACAGGTCTCGTCGGTCAGCCCGTCGCAGTCGTTGTCCTTGTCGTCGCAGGTCTCCGCCTGCGGTCCCTGGCCGTTGCAGGGCTGCCAGGTGCCGCCGCTGCAGCTCTGAACCCCGGCGGTGCACTCGCCCACGTCGGTTCCGCAGTCCTGCACGGCCCCATCGCTGCAGGGTGGACAGTCTTCGTCGGTCTGGCCGTCGCAGTCGTTGTCCCGGCCGTCGCAGTACTCGTAGGCATCGGGATGTATGGTGTAGTCGAAATCGTCGCAGTCGTCGCCCTGGGGCTTGGCCAGGTAGCCGTCGTCGTCCTTGTCGGTGGGATTGCCGGTGGGCACGCACTGGCCGTTGACACAGGTTTCGTTGTCACCACAAGGGGGTTGGCAGTCGTTGTGCTGGGGTTCGGAGCAGATGTTGTCGCGGCACACCAACCCGGCTTGACAGTCCTGGTCCGATTCGCAGAAACCACCGGGGCCGATCTTGTCGCTGCTGCAGCCGCCGCCCAGCACTGACGAAGCCACCATCGCCGAGATGGCGGCCAACGTTGCCAGTCTTCCCATGACCTGCCCTCCTGCCGCCCGCGGCCGCGTCCTGGCAGGGCGGCCGGCGAGCAACGGCAGTAACCCGTTAACTGGTAAAATCCTAGCATGCCGTGGCTTGGGGGACAAGTAGAGCGAGGCTCGTTCGGTTGCGCCCGGGAACGGCGCAGCTGGGGGGAGAGCGGTGCCGGTCGTCAGTCCAGATGGCAGTGGGCCTCGCCGCTGTGGCCCATGGTGCGCACGGCGTCGATGAGCTGCAGGTAGGTGGCGCCGTTCATCAGCTGGCCGAGTTGTTGCTGGTCGATCTGCAGGCTGTCGTCCTGGGCCAGTGCGGCGAACGGTCCGAAGCCGACCGCCATGAAATTCACCGAGCTTTCGTCGCTGGTATCGGGTGAACCGGCCTCGCTGTCGCCGAAGACGTGGTCCACGTGGAAGGTCATCTCGGCCGTGGCCTGCTCCCCCTCGGCCAGTACGCCGGCGTCGCCGTTGGGACCGCAATCGTAGTAGACCATTTCTTCGGAGAAGCGGATGTCGAAACCGATGCTGCGACCCTCCTTTTCCGCCGTTCCCAGGAAGGCCAGCGAAACCCCCGTGAAGCCCTGCTCCAGTCCCTGTGACTCGTCCGGGGCGGGCCGCACCGTGAAGGCCAGGCGGTTGTAGTTGCCGATGGGAGCGTCCTCCGCCCGGCCCACCTCGAACGCCGGTTGCTTCAGTTGCAGAAAGTAATCACCCATCAGGGCGACATGGGCGCTTCCTTCGGGAATGTTCTCGTGGGGGTGGCCGCCGTGGCGCAGGCCGGCCTGGGTCAAGGATTGCTGCTGGTCCTCGACCACCTGGTAGGCCGTGGGGCCGTACACGTTCACATAGACCGCCTGGAACTGGATGGACCAGCCGTCCTCGCTGGTGAATCCGTTGCGCACGAACTCCTCGCCGTTGGCGCTGAACACCAGCGTGCCCACCGCCGCCTCGTCCATGCCGCCGCAGGCCCCGAGGAACAGCGCCACCATCGCCAATAATCCGTGAAGTTTCATTCCTTCCTCCTTTGCCAGATGGTTGCCAGTAGCAATCGACTGCGGATTCAGATTCGCAGCGTGAGTTCCAGTCGCGCGGAAAAGGGCGTGCCCGGGGTGACCTGCAGCCCCTGGTTCACCTCGGCGTCGGGTGCCACCCTCACCGGGTAGGCGAACACCGAGTCGTACCAGGTGGTATCGAACAGGTTCTCCACCGTCAGCAACAGCGTCACCCGCCGCCAGCGCCAGCCCAGCACCAGGTCCACCACGTAATAGGCGGGCGATTTCAAACCCAGGTCGTGATAGCGGGGTCCCAGCAAGCGCCCGCGCACGCTGGCCACCAGTCCGGCCGGGTGTTGCACCCCCGCCACGTTGGTCATCAGCAGCCAGGGAGTATTGGGGATCGAGCGCCAACCGTGCGGTTCCTGCAGGCGGGTCAGGGTGGCAAACAGGTCGGTGGCCAGCCAGGCCCAGCGAACCGGCGCCCAGCGCAGTTCGAGCTCCAGGCCCAGCCGGTGGCTGCGTCCCCGCTCGACGCTGCCGCCGAACTCGGAGTCGAATACGTACTCGTGGTCCTTGTAGGCCCACCACAGCGAACCGGCCAGGCTCAGGGAACCGGCGGGGCTGGTGTAGCGACTGCCGCACTCGGCACCGGTGACGGTGACCGGGGCCAGGTGGGCTTCGGCGGCCTGGTCGCGGGCCGGGCGGGTGACCAGGCCCCGGCCGAAATTGAGAAACAGGCTCCAGGCGGGTGTCATCTGGTAGATGGCGGAGAGCGACGGGCTTACCATGTGCGCCTGGGTGAAGGCGGTACGGGGCAGGTCGTTGTGGTACACGGTCTGGTTGGTGGTGATGTCGAACTGGCGGACGTCCTGGGTGCCGCTCAGGTCGACCAGTTGCAGGTCGTAGCGCAGGCCTCCCAGCAGCCGCCAGCGGCCGCCGCTGGCCAGCATTTCGCGGGCGTACAGGCCCAGGTTGTGTTCCCAGAAATAGTAGTTGTTGAGCGTGTCGACCCGCTGGCGGGCGGCGGTGCGCGCCTGGGTCTGCCAGACCACGTCGGAGCGCCACTGCAGGCCGAGGCGGCTGTTGAGCAGGCCCCACCCGCCCAGGTCGCTGTTGTTTTCCCAGGACAGTTCCAGCCCGCCGTAATGGCGCCTGTCCGACTGCTCGAGCTGGTCTCCGTAGGTCTGGTCGAAGAAGAAGAAGGTGTAATTGGAGAAGATGCGGGTATTCGAGTAATCGTAGTAGGCGATCGCCGTCAGGCGACCGTTGCCCGCCGGACCCTGCAGGTTGACCCCGGCCAGCATCCTGTCGGCGTCCACCCGGTTGCTGGGATCGAGGGAGCCGAAACGGTCGACGACTCCGGCGTCGATCAGGTCCTTGGGCAGGGTGTCGGAAGCCTGGGAGCGAGCCAGGTAGCCGGCCCAGAGCAGGTCCAGGCGCCAGTCGTTTGCCTGCCACATGCGCCGGTGCAGCATGAGGCGGGCGGCGTTGAAGCGCCCGGGTCGGGTGAAGCCGTCGCTATGGTCGGCCTCCAGGGCCAGGTAGGTGGTCGCCCGTCCTTCCCGGGCGCACCCGGATACCAGCAGGCCGGCCGTTCCATACATTCCCCCCACGGCTTTCCCCTCGAGGTTGTGAGGCAGGCAGGCCCGGGTGTGAAAATGAACGCTGCCGGCGGTGGCCAGGTTGCCCTCGGCGGCGTCGTAGGGGCCCTTGAGCATGTGAATCCGCTCGATGGCCTCGGGTATGATGAAGTGCAGGTCGAGGTATCCCTGCCCGTGGACGTGGGAGAGCTGGTTCAGGGGAATGCCGTCCAGGGTGACCCGGAGGTCCTGCCCGTGCTCGGCATCGAAGCCTCTCAGGAAGAACTGGTGCGCCTTGGCGCCCCCGGTGTGCTGGGTGACGTGCAGCCCGGGCACCAGGCGCATGAGGTCGGAGGCGGTGCGCCTGGGGAAATACTCGAAATCCCGGCCCCTGACTGTCTGGTCGGAACTGGCGCTGAGGGGGCGCTCGGCGGTGATGACAATCTCCTCGGCGCCCTCGTCCACGGTCGTGCGGGCCTGTCCCCGAAGCCGGCGGGCCTGTCCCCGG
>QMME01000291.1 GCA_003647095.1 Deltaproteobacteria bacterium | reverse complement strand
GCCGCCTGCGCCGGCCCGGTGGACGTCATCGCGTCCGAGGATTTCACCGGTTGCGCCGATCCCCTGGCAGACGGCTTCAACGGCTGGAGTATCACCGGTACCATCCACTGCGGGCCGGGCTTCAACTGCTTCGACGCCAGCAGCCGCGCCAAGGTAAACAACACCAGCGGCACCATGACCGCCCAGGTTGACCTGTCGGCGTATTCCGACGTCGAGCTGTGCTTCTACTACGGTGAGAACAGGGCCAACGGCGGCGAGCGCCTCACCGTGGAGGTGGATGCCGGCTCCGGCTGGCAGCAGGTATGGTTTCACGAGGGCAACTTCGGTCCCGACAACTCCTGCGTACAGGTGTGCCGCAACCTCTCCGACCCGGTTCCGGAGGTGGATCACAACCCGGCGGTGAACATCCGCTTCTCCCTGGAAGCGGGAGACCACGAGATCGCTCTCGACCACATCGTCCTCAGCGGCCGGGCCGACTGTGCCGCCGGAGGGGTGATCGGCCTCACCAGCCCGCCGGCCGACAATGCCGACGGCACCTACGACTTCACGGCCAGCGACATCTCCGGCACGCAGCTGACCGGCCACCTTTCCTGCCAGTGGGATCCCCAGCCGGCGGTGAGCGGAGGCGACGACGTCTGGTGGCGCCCGGTCTCGGTCAATCCCTCCAACCTGGATCCGGCCATGCTGTGTCTCAACCCCGACAGCCTCACCATCGACAACAGCATGGGCACGTCGGTCATCGACACTGATACCGGCACCATAGGCGGCGTGCCCCAGCCCTACTTCCTCCTGGTGCCGCAGCCGGGGGGCGCCCCGGCCCTGGCGGTGTTCACCTACGATTCCATCGACATCAGTGCCGACGTCGATGTCGTCGGCTCCAACGCCCTGGTGCTGCTTTCCTGTCACGACGTCAATATCTCCGCCCGTATCAACGCCTGCGCCTCCGGCCAGACCGGTGGTCCCGGCGGGGGCAACGGCGGCGGGCCGGGACTGGCGGGCGCCGGTCCGGGTGCCGGCGGCGGGGGGTCGTCTTCCGGCTACAGCGACTCGGGCGGCGGCGGCGCCGGCTTCGGCGACAACGGGGGTGACGGCGGTGACGGTAACGCCGGCGGAGGAAGTGCCGGTGGCGGCTATGGTTCGGCGGCACTGCGCCCGCTGCATGCCGGCAGCGGCGGGGGTGGTGGTGCCGGCTCCAGCATCGGCAGCCTGGGCGGTGGCGGTGGCGGGGCGGTGCAGGTAGTCGCCGGAGACTTCATCCATATCAACGCCCCGGGTGGCATCGACGCCTGCGGTGCCGGCGGCAGCGCCCCGGGAGGAGACGGAGATGCCGGTGGCGGTGGTGGCTCGGGCGGGGCCATACTGCTCGAGGCCGTCGATGTCAGTGGTGACGGCACCCTGGCCGCCAACGGCGGCGGTGGCGGGGCCGGCGATGACTACGGCGGCGGCACCGTGACCGCAGAACCGGGCGAGGATGGTCCCTTCGGCTGGGGCCGGGCCGGCGGCGGCAACACCAACGGCAACGGCAACGGCGGCGACGGCGGCGACGGCGGCGGGGCCGACCACGGCAGCGGTGATCCGGGTGAAGACGACTACAACGCCGGCGGGGGCGGGGGGAGCGCGGGGCGCATCAGGATAAACTCCCTCTCCGGCAGCTCGAGCATCTCCGCCACCGGCACCATCTCCCCCGATGGCTCCACTGGTCTGTACACGGAGGGAGTCATCGAAACCTGGTAAAGACGGCATCTTTACTGGCCTTGACAAGAACCATCCCTTTCGATACCCAGTCTCCATGTCTACCGGACGCCGTGTCACCAGAAAGCCTGATTGCCCGGTAGAAACAGGTTCACAGGTCGCCATCGAGTTCGAGGGCAGGCAGTTGCCCGCCCGTGCCGGGGAACCGCTGGCGGCGGCGCTGCTGGCCGCCGGGGTGCAGGTGTTCGGCCGTTCCCTCAAGTATCACCGCCCGCGCGGTCCCTATTGCCTGCAGGGTCACTGTTCCGGTTGCCTGATGCGGGTTGACGGTATCCCCAACGTGCGCACCTGCCAGACGGCGGTCCGCGCCGGCATGGTGGTGGAGCGCCAGCGGGGCTGGCCGTCCGCCAGCTTCGATGCCTTCCGGGCCCTCGACTGGTTGAGCGGCCAGGGAATCGATCATCACTCCATGTTCACCTCCTCGGCGGCGACGAACCGGCTGGCTGCCCGCTTCGTGCGCCGCCTGTCCGGCTTCGGCGAACTTCCCGCAGGGGAGCCGCGCCCGCCGGCACCGGTGGAGCGCTGGCAGCGGCAGGTAGTGGTCGTCGGCGGCGGCGCGGCCGGCCTGCAGGCCGCCCGGGAACTGCACCGGCGCGGAGTGAGGAGCACGCTTTTCGAGAGGCAGGAAGTAGCGGGGGGACGCCTGCTGGACGGCAGTGATTCAGCGGGTGGCGACGGGCAGGGCAGCTGGGCCAGGCTGGCGGAGCTGCACCGGCAGCTGGAGGGGAGCGAAAACCTGGAACTGCTGCCGGGCACCACGGTGGTGGCCGTCTATCCCGGAGACAGGTTGCAGGTAGTGGCCGTCCAGGAACGGCGCACCCTGGTGGTGGAGGCCGAGAGGTTGCTGCTGGCTTGTGGAGACTACGAGCAGGTCAGGCTCTTTGAGGGCAGCGACCTGCCCGGAGTCTTCGCCGTCCGGGCTTTCGATCGCCTGTTCTACCTCCACGGCGTGATACCGGGTGAGCCGGTGGTGCTGTGTGGTGATTCACCGCGCCTGCTACGCCTGGCCGGGGACTTGGTAGCCGCCGGGGTGGAGGTGGCGGCGCTGGTAAGCGGCGCCACGCGGCCGCCCTTGCCGGCTGGAGAGGGAGCCTTTCCCCTGGTGCCCGGGCGCCTGCCGGTGCGGGCCAGCGGGGGACGCTGGATCGAACGGCTGGAAATCGCGCCCGCGCCGTCTGAACCGGCCGACGGCCTGTTCGACTGTGGTTGTTTGGTGAGCGAGTACCCGCCGGCCCCGGCCTACGAGCTGGCACACCATGCCGGCTGCCGGGTAGACTTCGACTCGGCCTGCGGCTTCCGGGTGGTAGTGGACGACGGGGGACGTACCAGCAACGCCGCGGTGTTCGCCGCCGGGCACTGCACCGGCGCCATGTCTCTGGAACAGGCCCTGGAAGCGGGCCGCCGGGCGGCAACCGGGATGGCCGAGTCGCTGTCCGGCGGTTCCGGCCGGGAGGATTGATAATGGGCAAGGTCATCGTCTGTCGCTGCGAGGATGTTACCCTGGAAGACCTGCGGCAGGCCTTTGCCGCCGGTCACCGGGACCTGGAGTCGTTGAAACGCTTCACCGGGCTATCCACCGGCTTTTGCCAGGGCAAGTGCTGTGCCGCTCACGCCGGACGATTCCTGGCCGAGTTGCGGGGAGGCGACGACATGGTCTGCGATCCCACCCGCACCCGCCCGCTGTTGCATCCAACCCCGGCAGCCTGTTTCGCCGCCATCGCCAGCGGGGAAGCACCCGACCAGGAGGATGCATGAGGGACCGGGCAGAGCTGGTGATCATCGGTGGCGGGGTGCTGGGCCTGTCACTGGCCTATCACCTGGCCCGGATGGGCCTGGGCGACATCGTCGTCATCGAGCAGGGCTACCTGTGCTTCGGCGCCTCCGGTCGCAACGGGGGCGGGGTGCGCCAGCAGTGGTCGACCGAGGATCACATTCGCCTGGCCCGGCGCAGCGTGGCCATCTACCGGCGGCTGGCGGCGGAAACCGGGTTCAATATCTGGTTTCGCCAGGGCGGTTACCTGTTTCTGTCTCGCGATGCCGTGGCGGCCGCTACCCTGGAGCGGAACGTCAAGCTGCAGAACAGTCTGGGGTTACGTACCCGGCTGCTCTCTCCCGCCCAGGCACGCCGGCTGGTGGACGGCCTGGACACCAGCGGGGTGGAGTTGTGTGCCTACAACCCCGACGATGGGGTCTTGTTCCCCTGGCCGGTGGTGTGGGGCCTGGCCCGGGTGGCCACCTCGCTGGGAGTGGAGATCAACACCTTCTGCCGGGCCACTGCCATAGATGTACAAGGTGGGCGCATCGTCAAGGTGGTGACCGATCGCGGAGCGGTGGCCACCAGCCGGGTGGTCAACGCCGCCGGCGGCTGGTCGTCCCAGGTGGCTCGGCTGGCCGGGGTGGAACTGCCCAACCGCCCCTACCGTCACGAGATCCTGGTGAGCGAGCCCCTCAAACCCTTCCTGGAACCCATGGTCTGTGACCTTGCCGACGGCACCTATTTTTCCCAGACCATGCGGGGGGAGATCTGCGGGGGGTTGTCGGACCCGCTCGAGCATTCCTCCCTGAACACCTCCTCCAGCCTGCGCTTCCTGTCGCGCATGAGCGCTTCGTTGCTGCGACTGTTGCCGCGCCTGGGAGGGGTGAAGATCCTGCGCCAGTGGGCCGGCTACTACGACGAGACTCCCGACGGCAACCCGGTGCTGGGGCGCACCGCCGGCGTGGAGGGCTTCATACAGCTCAACGGCTTCGGTGGTCATGGCTTCATGCTGGCCCCGGCGGTGGGACAGATCATGGCCGAGTGGCTGCTACGCCGCGTCCGGGAGCCGCTGGTCGAGCGCTACGGACTGGAGCGCTTCTCCAGCGGGCAGCTGCAGCGCGAGACGCTGGTGATCGGCTAGGCGACAACGGTTCCGGCAGCCAGCGGGGGGCCTTCCGCCAGCATGGCCAGGAAGGCGTCGCATACATCCGGGTCGAACTGGCTGCCGCGGAAGCGGCGGAATTCCTCCCGGATCCACTCCGGGCTGCGGGCCTGCCGATAGACGCGGTCTGCAGCCATGGCCTCGTAGGCGTCCACAACCCGCACGATGCGAGCCAGCAAGGAGGTGTCTTTTCCCGATAAACCCCGCGGATACCCGGAACCGTCGAAATTCTCGTGGTGCTGGCTGACGATCCATCCCACCGCCGGTGGCAGGCCGATGGGTTCGACGATGGAGAGGCCGATTTCGGGATGGCGCCGAATGAGCTGGAATTCACTCTCGTCAAGCGCCCCGCGTTTGAGCAGCACCCCGTCCGGTATGCCGATCTTGCCCACGTCGTGAAGCAGGCCGCCGGTGCGTAGCTGCTGCTGCTCGACCTCGCCCAGCCCCAGGCGACGACCCAGGGCCGCGGAGATGACGGCCACCCGCCCGGAATGGCTGTGGGTGTAGGAATCGCGGGCATCCACCGCCCGGGCCAGGGCGTAAACCGCCCGCTCCGCCTCCAGGCGCAGGACCGGTGCCAGCTCACCGGCCGGATGGCCGCGCCGCCGCTGCTGCAGTTGTACCGCCTGCTCCACCATGTGCAGCAACTGCTGGCTGTCCCAGGGCTTGGTGAGAAAGAAATCGGCCAGTCGGCGATTGACCACTTCGGCTGCCACCCCGATGTCGTGACAACCGGTGAGCATGATGGCGCCGATGCCCGGCTGGCTTTGTTGCAGCAACGACAGCAACTCCACTCCGGTCAGCTCGGGCATGAGGTGATCGCACACCACCACCTGTACCTCTTGCCCCCCCTGCAGCAGGGAAATCGCCTCGAAGGGACTACTGGCCAGGATTACTTCGTAT
>QMME01000290.1 GCA_003647095.1 Deltaproteobacteria bacterium | reverse complement strand
TGACGTGCCAGCCGCGCTCCAGCAGCAGCTCGGGGTTGCCCAGCACCCGGGACAGCTCGTCTTCCTGGGGGGTCTGCTGGTACAGCCCCACCGCCGCCTTGAGCACGGTGCCGCTGCGGGCCTGGTGGCGCAGGGAAAAACGCGGCATCACCGCCACCTGCCACAGCGGCGGGCCGTACCACTCCACCCGCAGCCCGGCGCTGAGGAGCAGCCGGGGCCGCGGGCGCAGGTCGGCGGCCAGGTAGCCGAACAACCCGCCGGTGGACACCGTCTCCGACCCCACCAGCAACCTCTGGCTGGCGAAGCGACTGGGCAGCTCGCCTTCCTTGGGCGGCCGGGGCATGCTCAGCGAGGCCGAGAAGAAGGCCCCGCCCCCTTCCAGGCCGGCCCGCAGGCGCAGCCGCCGGCCGGCGTCCCACAGCCAGTCCAGGCGCCCCTCGAAGTTGGGCACCTCGATGAACATGTGCCGGTCCTCGCCGATGGATACCTTGGCCCGGTCCCAGCCGGCCGCCAGCGAGGCCCGCAGTTGCCAGGCCTGCTCGGGCGCGTGGTTCCAGGTCAGCAGCAGGCGCTGGAAATCCACCCCCAGGGACATGTCGCCGCGCAGCGCCGGATCCCCCGAGGGCGGCTTGCTGAGCAGAAACTTCATCTCGTCGTGGGAACCGAAGCCCAGCAGGCTGAGCCGGTCGCCCGGGCGCGGGCTCCAGTCCACCTTGAGCTGGTAGTCGTAGTAGACCGGGGCCACGGTCAGCTCCAGTCCCAGCGAATCGGACAGGACGTGCGGCAACCACAGGTCCACGGTGCTGCGCCGGGCGGCGGCGATGAACGACACCCCGCCTCCCAGCGGCCCCTCCAGGAAAAAGCCCATGTCCAGCAGGCTCGATTCCAGGTAGCCGTCGAAACCATCGCCCCGGGAAGCGCGCGTCTCCACGTCGACTATGCCCCCGATGGCCTCACCGAAAGCAGGCCCGAAGCCGCCCGGCAGGAAGTCGATGCGCTCGAGCATGTCGGAGTTGAGCACCGACTTCAGGCCCCCGAAGTGGTAGAGGATGGGTATCTCGTGGCCGTCGATGAGCACCCGCGAGTCTTCCGGGGCCGCTCCCCGGACCACCAGTCCCACTCCCCCGCTGCCGCCCACGGCCAGGCCGCGGGCCACCCCGGGCAGGCTCTGCACGATCTTGACGATGTCGCCCTGGGTGCCGGGGATCTTCTTCACCTGCTCCACCTCCAGGGTCTTCTCCGACACCTGGGGAGTGGAACGGCGGGCGCGGATGACGATCTGCTCCTCCTCGTCACTGCCGCGCCGGTCCAGGGCGAAGCGCAGGCGCAGGGACCGACCGGGCGCCGCCGTGAAGCGGGTGCGGAAGGGCTGGTGCTCGGGATCGAACACGTAGATCTCGTGGCTGCCGGCGCCCAGCCGCTCGAGGCGCAGGCGGCCCTGCTCGTCGGTAATGAGCACCGGCTCCCGGCCGTCTATCCTGAGCGGCGCCCCCACCACCGGCCGGCCGCTTTCCTTGTCCAGGACGGTGATGGTTACCGGGCCGGCGGGTTCGGCGGCCCCGGCCCGGCCGCCCGGCGCCAGCAACATGCCCGCCAGGAATGTCAGAATCACCCGCTGCACCTGTCAATCCCTCCGTCCCCGCCCGGGGAGGATTCTACCCGCTCGTCCGCCGGCCGGCAAACTTGCCCGCTGCCGAGCCACGCCCGGGCAGGCAACCGCAACCCCGGCATCCCGCCGCCCCCTCCTTCTGCCCCCTTCGCGACGCTTGCCCTCTGCCGCCGCTGTTGTACAATCGACCGCGGAAAACACGGAGGTGCCCCATGAAAACAGGATCCATCTTGTCTGTCGGCCTGGCACTGCTGCTGCTCAGCCCCACCCTGCAGGCGGGCAAGCGCTCCCGCAAGCCACCCCGGCCGCTGAACAAGCAGGTGCGCTACCAGCCCTACCAGGACACCGACCTGGCCCAGATCGTCTACAAGACCAGCCGGCGCGAGTTCCGGGTGGGCCACCCTCCCTATCGCCCGGCCCGTTTCCACGTGGCCGAGTACGTGCTGGTGTCCGGGCACCTGGCCAGGTACGAGCGTCCCGATCTCAGCGCCGAGATCAAGCTGGCACCCGGCCGCAGCAAGCCCACCCTGACCGCCAACAAGACCTTCCAGGAGAAGTTCAAGCTGCTGGTCGGCGATTACCGGAAGTTCGGCAAGGTGTTTGCCGCCCTGAAGGTTCCCCGGGAATGCCGCGCCGCCCAGGCCCTGTACCTGGCGGCCTGGCGGGACGAGATCGCCCTGGCCCGGGCCATCGTCAAGCGCCTCTTCGCCGCCCAGCAGATCCGCGACCGCGAGCTGGTGTGCCGGGACATCGAAAAGACCTTCGCCAAGCTCGACGCCAAGGCGCTGCGGAAGCTGTGCGACCGCTTCGAGCAGGAAGGAAACCTCTCCGTCTTCTACCCGGAGATGGTCAAGACCTTCATCGACAAGCGCCTGGCCCGGGCGCGCCAACTGGCGGAGAAGGCCATGGCCCAGGTGGGGGTGGAATACGCCGTGTCCGCTGAGGAAAAGCCCGACAAGCCCATCGAGTAGCCGCCCTCAGGCGCCCCGGCCTTCCAGCAGCCAGGCCAGGCTTCCCGCGGGCCGGGCTCCCACCCGGGAGATGATCTCGGCCGCCACCGCTCCTCCCAGCTCGGCGCAGCGCTGCGGCGGCCAGTCGCGGCTCAGCCCGTAGAGAAAACCGGCGGCAAAGGAATCGCCGGCCCCGGTGGTGTCGACCACCCGCTCCACCGGCTGCGCCGGCACCCGTTCGATCTTCCCCTCCACCACCAGCGCCGTGCCCTCCGCCCCGCGGGTGACCACCACCAGTGGGCACAGGGCGCCGGCCTCGGGCAGGGCCCGCTGCAGGTCGTCGTACCCGGTCAGGGCGCGGATCTCGTGTTCGTTGCCGAAGACGATGTCCGTCTCCCCGCGCACCAGGCGCCGGAACTCCTCCAGGTGCCGCTCCACGCAGAAGGAGTCCGACAGGCTCACCGCCACCCGGCGGCCGGCACCCCGGGCCAGGCGCGCCGCCCGCAGCATGGCCCGCCGGGCCGGTTCCGGGTCGTAGAGGTAGCCTTCCAGGTAGAGGATGCGGCAGCTTTCCACCTGGGGGCCGGGGATATCATCGGGGTCCAGGGTGGTGCTGGCTCCCAGGTAGGTCTGCATGGTGCGTTCGGCATCGGCCGTGACCAGCACCAGGCATCTGCCGGTGGCGGGGCAATCACCGGCCGGCTCCAGCAGCACCTCCACCCCGCTGCGGCGCATGTCCTCGACGAACAGCCGTCCCAGCTCGTCGTCGTGTACCTTGCCCAGGTAGGCGGCCCGCCCGCCCAGCGCCGCCAGCACCGCCATGGTGTTGGCCGCCGAGCCGCCCGAGCAACGGGAGTCCGGGCGGCAGCGCCGGCAGAGCTGCTCGCTGCGCTCGAGGTCCACCAGCTCCATGGCCCCCTTGACCAGGCCCAATCCTTCCAGCAGGGCCTCGTCGGCGCCGGCCACGATGTCCACCAGGGCATTGCCGATTCCGCAGGCGTCCCACTCCACCGTCATGATTGTCTCCTCCCCGCTCCTCCTCCGGCCGTCGTGACCAGCTGCCCGCAGGCGGCGGCCAGCTCGGCGCCGCGGCTGCGGCGCACGAACACGCTCAGGTTCTTGTCCAGCAGGATCTGCTGGAAGCGCTGCAGCCGCTGCTGCCGCGGGCGCCGGAAGGACGAGTCCGGCAGGGGATTGTAGGGTATGAGGTTGACCTTGCAGCTGAGCCCGGAAAGCAGCTTCACCAGGCGGCGGGCATCGTCGTCGCCGTCGTTGATCCCGCCCAGCAGCACGTACTCGAAGGTGATGCGGTCGGTGTGCTTGAGGTTCAGCTCGCGGCAGGCAGCCAGCAGCCGCTCCAGCGGGTAACGGCGGTTGATGGGCATGAGGCGCGAGCGAACCTCGTCGTCGGCGGCATTGAGCGACACCGCCAGCTTGGCCGGTACCCGCTCGACGAACTTCTTCATGGCCGGCACCAGACCCGCCGTCGACACCGTCAGGTGGCGCCGCGACATCCCCCCGCCCAGCGGGTGCAGCAGTATCTCCACCGCCGCCAGCGTGGCCTCCAGGTTGTGCAGGGGCTCGCCCATGCCCATGAAAACCACGTTGCTCACCGGCCGCTCCAGGCCCTCGGCGGCCAGCAACCGGCGCACCGCCTCCACCTGCCCGGCGATCTCGCCGGCGGCCAGGTGACGCACCAGCCCCATGGAGCCGGTGGCGCAGAAGGCACAGCCCATGGCGCAGCCCACCTGGGTGGAAACGCACAGGGTGCGGCGCCGCTGCTCGGGCATGTACACCCCTTCCACCTCCAGGCCGTCCGCCAGCCGGAAGCGCAGCTTGCGGGTGCCGTCGGCGGCCCGGCGCTGCTCGACGATCTCGGGCAGGTGCAACCGGTACTTGCCGGCCAGGCGATCCCGCAGCTCCCTGCTCAAATCGGTCATGCGGGCGAAGTCGCGCTCCACCCGCCCGTGCAGCCAGCGGAACAGCTGCCGGCCCCGGAAGGCGGGCAGGCCCTCGGTGGCGGCCCACCGTTCGAGCTGCGCGAAGGTCAGGGAAGTGAGGTCCTCGCCGGCCATGACCGGGAGATGATACTCGAGCAAGCGAGAAATTTCACATGAAATAGCCCTGCAGTTGCGTAAGCAACTGCGGGGTCGAAGTTTGACAGGTTGAATTGGCGGGCCCTGACAGCGCTGCGCGCAACGGCCCGGAAATTCACTTTTTGTGATTTCTGCAGTTTGCGAAGCATGTTCCAGGTTTCCTTACCGGCACTGGTTCATCTCGAAACCCCAACGTTGCTTTTTGCAACGTTGGGGATAGGTTTCCCCCGCCGTTCGGCGCCTTGCCCGCGTCCCGGTAATTTTCTTGAAAATCCGCCCCGCTCCGGCTAAGCCACGTCTTGGACTACCGGTGCAGGCGGGCACCGGTGCTACTGGGCAGCCCGGAGGCGGACGTGTGCGGCATCATCGGCTACTGCGGGGGCCAGCAGGCCTGGCCCATCCTCTTGGAGGGCCTGACCCGGCTCGAGTACCGCGGCTACGACTCGGCCGGCATCGCGGTCTTCACCGACGGCGACATCGCCATCACCCGTTCGGTGGGCAAGATCGCCAGCCTGCGCGAACAGGTGCAAGCCGATCCCCCCGCCGGCGACTGCGGCATCGGCCATACCCGCTGGGCCACTCACGGTCCCCCCGCCGAGGAAAACGCCCACCCGCACCGCGCCGGCGACGTGGTGGTGGTGCACAACGGCATCCTGGAAAACCACGCCGAGCTGAAACGCACCCTGCAGCGGCGCGGGCGGCGCTTCGGCTCGCAGACGGACACCGAGGTGTTCGCCCACCTGATCGACATCGAGCACCGCCGCCATTCCCTGCCCCGGGCGGTGGCGCGGGCGTTGCGGCGGGCGCGCGGCTCCTACGCGCTGGTGGTGATGAGCCGGCGCGAGCCGGGCCGGCTGGTGGCGGCACGCATGTCCTCGCCGCTGGTGGTGGGCCACGGCCAGGGGGAAAACTTCGTGGCCT
>QMME01000289.1 GCA_003647095.1 Deltaproteobacteria bacterium | reverse complement strand
TGGCAAGTATGCTCGTCGGCCACGCAGTTGGTCCGGCCCTCGTTGTGGTAGCCCTCGGCGCAGACGCACCAGGCCTCACCCTGGCGCACGGCGCAGGTGCCGTACCCGGAGCAGGTGATGCCCAGGCAGGGATTGCTCTCCTCCAGGCACTCGGTGCCCTGGGCCTGGTAGCCCTGGTCGCAGATGCAGACCGCCTGGCCGTCGGAGACCACGCACTTGCCGTGTCCGGAGCAGTCGATTCCGGTGCAGGGAGTCTGTTGCTGCTCGAATCCCTGGCGCCCGCAGGCCAGCAGCGACAACACTACCAAGGTTGACCAGATCAGCTTGGCGATTCGCGAGTTCATGGCTTTCTCCGTGGTCGGTACAATATATTGTTATCGTAGCGTATTTGGCGGCGGGCGACAACGTGTTGGCCGGCCCGGGTGGGTGAAGGTGAGAGTCGACCGGCTTGCGGTTTTTCCGGCAAAGCGGCTAGAATAATAACTACGTGGTGTAGACCAATGAAGCCATGAGACGGCGATGAAAGAATGGGAGCTGGCCATGCCGGGAAGAAATGTGCCGAGGATTTCTTTCGTGGTGCCGGTGCTGCTGGTGCCACTGCTGGTCGGAGGGTGCGGGCGTACCAGCCCGGCTTTCTGCCTGAGCGATGACGACTGTCCCCCGGGACAGTCCTGCCTGGACAGCGGAGACGGCCTGCTACGCTGCCAGACGGCGGGCTGCCATACCGACAACGATTGCCCCGGCGAGTGGATCTGCGTGCAGGGCGCCTGCCGGGAACCGGGGCAAACCTGCCGGGACGACGCCGACTGTCCCCCGGGACAGACCTGTGAGAACGGCTACTGCCTGCCCGGCGGTTGCCGCACCGATGCCGACTGCCCGGCCGGGCAGGCCTGCCAGGACGGCCAGTGCGTGGACATCCCCCCCGATTGCAGCAGCGACGCCGATTGTCCCGGCCAGCTCATCTGTGAAAACGGCCAGTGCGTGGCTCCGGCCTGCGACGCCGACGGGCAGTGCCCGCCCGGCTACGAGTGTCGCGACGGCCGCTGCGTGGTGCAGCCCGAGTGTCGCAGCGACGGGGATTGCCCGGAAGGCTTGGCCTGTATCGACGGCCACTGCCAGCAGGTGACCGAGTGCACCAGCGACGAGCAGTGTCCGGACGGCTACCGCTGCCTGAACGGCTTCTGCCGTCCCGTCTCGCCCGAGTGCCGTACCAGCTGCGACTGCCAGCAGGGCCAGTGCTGCTACGACAGCCGCTGCCGGTGGCTCGATGGCGGGGCCTGCTTCTGCTGCCAGAAGCCGGATTGCCCGCCGGGGATGTCCTGCGAGTTCCCCGGCGGCCAGCAGGGAGTCTGTCCCGAGTGCCAGCGCGACAGCGATTGTCCCCAGGGCTACATCTGCCTGGAGGGCGGTTGCGTGTTCGTGGGCCAGTGCCGGGAGGATCGCGATTGCCCGGCCGGCTACTATTGCCAGGACGGCCGCTGCCTGCCCCAGGCCCAGTGCCAGAGCGATGCCGATTGTCCCGACCTGCACCTGTGCATAAACGGCAGCTGCGTCTACAGTCCCGAGTGCAACAGCGCGGCCGACTGTCCCGGTCCCTACTACCAGTGCGAGCAGGGCCGCTGCGTCTACCACGATCCTTGCGAACTGGTCGATTGCCAGCCCGGCTACCACTGCGAGGGCGGCATCTGCGTGCGCGATCCCTGCCAGTCCGACACCGACTGCCAGCCCGGCGAGTACTGCGTGGGCGGGGTCTGCCAGGGCCAGCAGTGCAACGTCGATGAAGACTGCCCGCCCGGCCAGCGCTGCCTGCAGGGGTTATGCATCCAGGTATGCCTGAACGACAACGATTGCCCCCCCGGTTTCGTCTGTAGCGGCAACCTGTGCGTGGTGGATCCCTGTCGCGACACCGTCTGCCCTCCCGGCTACGTCTGCCAGGACGGCCGCTGCGTGCTGGAGCCCGAGTGCCAGACGGACGGCGATTGCCCGCCGCTGCACCGCTGCCTGGGCGGGCAATGTGTCTACACTCCCGAGTGTACCAGCGACGGCCAGTGCCCTCCCGGCTACGCCTGCGTCGAGGGCGTCTGCATCGCCGTGCCCGAGTGCCAGACGGACGCCGATTGTCCACCCAACCAACGCTGCCAGGATGGCCGGTGCGTTCCCGCGCCCGAGTGCCTGGTCGACTGCGACTGCGGCCAGGGCCGTTGCTGTATGCAGGACGTCTGCATCGAAGACAGCACCGCGCCCTGCTACTGTTGCGACCTGCCCGGCTGTCCGGCCGGGGCGCCATGCCGCGATGGCCAGGGCCGTCAGGGCGTCTGCCCCGAGTGCCGGGGCGACGACGATTGCCCGCCGGGATACGCCTGCCAGGACGGCACCTGCGTGTGGGTGCCGGAGTGCAGCAGCGACGCCGATTGCCAGCCGCCGGAAAGCTGCCAGGACGGCCGCTGCGTCATGCCTCCGGCCTGCCAGAGCGACTGGGACTGCCCCCCCGGCGAACGCTGCCTCGACGGCTATTGCCAGCCGCCCGAGTGCCTCAACGACTGGGACTGCCCGCCCGGCCAGGTATGCCGGGACTACACCTGCGTGCGGCCGGAGTGCCTCACCGACCAGGATTGCCCCCAGGGGGAGCTGTGCGTCGACGGACACTGTATCCAGCCCGAGTGCTGGAGCGACGCCGATTGCCCGGACGGTTACCGCTGCATGGACGGCCAGTGCGTCTTCCAGCCCGAGTGCCGGAGCGATTTCGACTGTCCCCCGGGGTTTGCCTGCATCGACTTCCACTGCCGGCAGCAGGTGGAGTGCTTCAGCGATGACGACTGCCCGCCGGGGCTGGCCTGCGTCGACGGCCGCTGCCTGCCCGCCTGCCAGCCCGATTGCAGCGGGCGCTCCTGCGGCCCCGATCCGCTGTGCGGCATCAGCTGCGGCAGCTGCCCGCCCGGCTTCCTGTGCTCCGACACCGGCCAGTGCGTGTTCAGCCCCCGCTGCCGCTCCGATGGCGACTGTCCCAACGACAACTACCGCTGCCTGGAGGGCCAGTGCATCTGGCAGGATCCCTGCGCCGGGGTCGACTGCCAGCCCGGCTACCACTGCGAGGGCGGCCAGTGCGTGCGCGATCCCTGCAACGGCCCCGGCGACTGCCCGCCCGGGCAGTTCTGCGTGGCCGGCATCTGCCAGGGCCAGGGTTGTTCGTCGGACGGCGACTGCCCGGCCGGGCAATGGTGCATCTGGGGCTACTGCGTGCAGGCCTGTCTCAACCCCAGCGATTGCCCGCCCGACTACAGCTGCATCAATTTCTTCTGCCAGTATGATCCCTGCGCCGGCGTAAGCTGCCCGCCGAACCTGGTGTGTATCGACGGCGCCTGCGTGCTGCCTCCCTGAGCACTGACGACACCTGCCGCCAGTGTCACCCGGGCTCTCCCGCCCGAAACCGCGGGAAACCGCGGGGACAGGCCCATGATAAAGTGCTTGTGGAACAATCCACTACGATACACAGCGGGGACGTTGCCCTGACAACATGGTGATATTGAAAGCATTTCTTGGGGTGACGGCGCTCTCTCCCCGTATCATATTGATTTACATGTCTTTTCCCGCGGGCCTGTCCCCGGTGTTTTCTGCCGGGCGGCCGGTAATCCCGGCAATCTGTCCGTCTTCCCAGCCAGCGGCGGGTCCGCTTGACCCGGGGCGGGAAAGTTGCGAAAAATAGCGGTCCGTACCGCCGCAGCAACCAATCGAATGGGAGGTTCCCATGTCAAGAAAGTCTTTCTCGCTGCTACTGTTGTCTCTACTGGTCCTGTTGGCCTGGGGCTGCTCGTCCGGCTCCGGCAGCGCTCCGCGCCTGCTTGGCATCAACGTGCAGCCACTCACCGCCAAGGTGGTGGTGGGCGAGACCAAGCAGTTCACCGCCACCGGCGTGTTCGACGACGGTTCCACCCGGGAGATAACCAACGAAGTGGTCTGGCACAGCACCGACGACACGGTGGCCAGCATCGACGCCCAGGGCCTGGCCACCGGCCTGAAAGAGGGGGCCACGGCGCTGATCACCGCCACCGCCGGCGACATCACCAGTGATCCCCCGGCCTCCCTGGAGGTGGTCAGCCAGGAAAACCGCCTGCTCAGCATCAGCGTCGAACCGGCCAGCGCCGAGTTGCAGATGGGCGCCACCCTGGCCTTCAGTGCCACCGGTACCTTCATGAACGGTTCCCGCCGCGACGTCACCGGCGAGGTCACCTGGACCAGCTCCAATCCCACCGTGGTGGCCATCTCCAACACGCCCGGCTCCCGGGGAGTGGCCGTGGGCATCGCCGCCGGGCAGGCCGAGATCACCGCCGGCGCCGACGACATCGTCTCGGAGGCGGCCGCGGTGACGGTGACCAACGTGTCCCTGGTGTCGCTGACCGTCACCCCGGCCGATCCCACCCTGCCGCTGGGCGAGGTGCAGCAGTTCCGCGCCACCGGCACCTTTTCCGACGACTCCACCGCCGACATGACCAAGGTGGTCACCTGGATGAGCTCCAACAAGGTGGTGGCCGACTTCTCCACCGAGCCGGGCCAGGAGGGCCTGTGCACCGCCCTGGCCGAGGGCACCACTTCCATCACCGCCATCTCCGGCTCCGTCATTTCCAGCCCGGTCACCCTGCAGGTGACCGCCGCCACCCTGGACAGCCTGGTCATCGAACCCATGACGGCCTCCCTGCCGGTGGGCACCCAGGCGCAGTTTTCCGCCACCGGCCACTACTCGGACGGTTCCACCAGGGATCTCACCGGCCAGGTGCAGTGGCTCAGCGGCGATGAGCAGGTGGTGGCCTTCTCGGGCGGTTCCCCCGGCCTGGCGCTGGGCGTGGCCGCCGGTTCCGCCGAGGTGTGGGCCAGCCGCAACGGGGTGGACAGCGCCCACGCCGCGGTGACGGTCACCGCCGCCACCCTGGAGGCGATAGAACTTTCCCCCGCCGCACCCGTGGTGCCGGTGGGAGGACAGCTGCAGCTGACCGCCTTCGGTCACTACAGCGACCAGAGCGTGGTGGACATCACCGCCCAGGCCGGCTGGAATTCGGCCGACACCTCCGTGGCCACGGTGTCCAACGCCGCCGGCAGCCGCGGGCTGGTCACCGGCCTGGCCGCCGGCTCGACCACCATCTCGGCCACGCTGGAGGGGGTGAGCGGCCAGCAGACCTTGCAGGTGCGGGACATCGAAATAGCCAGCCTGGCGGTGACCCCCTCGGGCGCCTCGCTGCCGCTGGGCGAGCAGTTGCAGTTCACCGCCACCGCCACCTTCACCGACGGTTCCCAGGCCCAGGTCAACGAACAGGTCACCTGGCACGTGGGCTCCGACCTGGTGGCCACCATCTCCAACGCCGCCGGCGAGAAGGGCCTGGCCACCGCCGTGGGCCAGGGGCGCACCAACGTCTGGTGTACCTCTGCCAACGGCGTGGCCTCCACCCCGGTGGAACTGACGGTGACCAGCGCCTCGCTGACTTCCATCACCATCGCCCCGGCCAACCCCTCGGTGGTGGTGGGAGCGCTGGTGAACTTCACCGCCACCGGCAACTACACGGACGGCAGCCAGGTGGATCTCACCGCCCAGGTCACCTGGACCTCATCGGACGAGGCGGTGGCCACCATCTCCAACGCCGCCGGC
>QMME01000288.1 GCA_003647095.1 Deltaproteobacteria bacterium | reverse complement strand
GGTCTCCTTGTACCACTTGACCGCCTCGGCGTAACGGCCCTGTCGCTGTATCAATGCCCCCAGGTTGAGCCGGGCATCGACCTCGGCGGGATCGATCTTGATGGTGCGCCGGTAGTACTTTTCCGCCTGCTTGAAGTCCCCTAGCGAATGATAGGCCAGTGCCAGCGTGAAAGTGGCCTCGCTGTCGCCACGATTTTCGCGCACCAGCTTCTGGTAGTCCCTGATAACCTCTCGCAGGGAGGCATCCTTCTTGAGCTTGCCTTCCCGGCGCAGCACCGCTTCCTGGCGAGCTCCCTTGCCCTTGACCTGGGAGGTCTTGCCCGACTGCGCCCGCAGCGGCAGTGGCATGAAGAACAGGGAAAATATCGTCGCCGTTACCAGCAGCCGCATGTGTCGCTCCCTCACTCCGTCCACCAACCCTTGGAAGACTCGCCAATGGAGGAATAGAACCTCTTTTTCACCGCCAGCCACTTCTGTTCCTGGCGTTTCAGCTCGGCCTCGTCACGCTCGAGATCCTTTCTCCGTTCGTTGACTTTCTGCTGCAGGTCCTCCACCTGCTCGACGAAGTCGGCCTCATCGCCGTCGAAAGCAATGGAGTGTTTCTTCACCAGCCGCACCTTGGCCAGTTCGAACTGGCCCTTGGCCAGCAGCAGTTCATCTTCGGCCACATCCAGCTTCTCTTCCAGGAATTCAATCTTGTGCTCCAGGTATTCCTGCCGAGCATCGAGGACATCGATCTCGCCGCGCAGGCGCTGACTTTCCCGTGGGCCGGCGTTGCCCAGTTCCTTCTCGATCTTGTCCACCCGCTCCTTGATGCGATCGATATCACGTCTGGTGCCGTCTATCTGCCGGCGGATGGAACTGAGTCGATCGATGGCGATGGTAACCACCGTGCGAGCCTGGAACACCGAACGGCGACTCTTCTTGGGCAATCGTTGCAGCAGCTCCGGCTCGACGGTATATGACAGCGAGTGCCCGCAACCGGCCCCCAGCCAGACCGACAGCAACACGCCCAGCAGCAGCTTCCTGAATATTCTCATGGTTTCGTGCTCCTCCTGTCGTCCCGTTTCCATTCCTCAGCGCAGGCGCATGGCACTGAGCGCTTCCCGCACGGCGGGGTGGATGTCCTCCCGCGACAAGTCCACGCCACGGAGCTGGGCCTGGACCGGCTTGAGCACGGCCCGGGCCCGGGCCTCGTCACGGTAACGCCAGAACAACGCGGCCATGTTCAGCCGGGCCGCCAGGTTGCGCGAGTCATTGTCGATGGCCTTGCGGAAGTAGGCATAGGCATCCTGCTCCTCGCCCAGGTTCCACTCCACCACTCCCATCAGATCCAGGGTGGCGGCGTGATTCTCGTTGATCTCGTAGGCCTTGGAAAGAACCAGTCGGGCCAGATGCAGATCCCCCTGGCGAATGGCCAGGCGAGCCATGTCACCCAGGGCGGCAATGTCGTTGGGGTTCTTGAGCAGCTTGCTGCGAATCTTCTCCACCGCCTCGCCTTGCAGGCCTCCGCCCGAGCGACTGCGGCTCACCTTTTCCATGGGTTCCTGCTTGGTCAGGCAAGCCATGGCATAGGAGCCGAAGACTTTCTTCTCCCGGACCGTCTTCACACAGGTATCCAGGTAGGTCTTGGCGGTCTGGCTCTGTACCTTTACCTGCTCCCCCAGCATCTGCCGGTACTGCTTCTTCTGCTCGGCGTTCAGATCCGGCGGGATGGGCGCCTTCTGCAGGAAGGCGGCAAAGTTGTCATAGGCCTGGTAGAGACGAAACAGTGAGGCGATGACCCAGCCGGGGCTCTTCATCTGCACTACCCCGCCGTAGATCTGTTCCATCATCTGCAGGTATTGCATCTTCTTCTGCAACACCACCTGGTCGGGTTCACCGGCCCCGAAACGCACCTCTCGGTAATCCTTGAAGACCATCTCTCCCAGTCGGAACTGGGCCTCCGAGGCCAGGTCGGCGTCGTCCGGACCGCCGGAGCTGGCGGCCATCATGTAGGACTGCTTGGCGGCGTCCTTCTTGCCCAGCTTCTCCAACGCCTTGCCCAGCAACAGGTGCCCCTTGACGCTGCTCGACAGCACCCCCACCGCCTCGCGCGCGGCGCTCAGGACCATGCGCCAGTCGTTCATCTGGGCGTAAGCATCGGCGATGTCCACCAGTAGCTGGGCGCGTTCCTGTCCACTGGTTCTCTTCAACAGAGACCGGAAGTCCTTGATGGCCTTGGCGTGCTCGCCCAGATAGGTGTGGAAGCGGGCCGCCGCCGACAGGGCCTGGCGGGCTTCCGAGCGATCGGGAAAACGCTGGAAGAAATCCTCGTAGAGGGCCGCCGCCCGCTCGAAGTCGGAGATCTGGGCGGAGAAGTTACCCAGGGTGGCGTAGACGTCGATCAGGTACTTGGACTTGGGGTACTGCTTGGCCAACTGCCCGCCCGCCCGGAAGGCCAGTTCGATGTTGCGTTTTTCCTTGGCCATGACGAAGGAACGGTAGATGACGTTTTCGGCCTGCGTCTTGTCCACCTCCGAGGCATAATCCAGCAGGGCGCTGGCGGCATCCTTGCCCTCTTTGCTCACTTCCAGGGTCTTTTTATCGATTTCCCTGGTCTCGGCCGATTCCACGATGGCCGCCACTTCCTGCTTGAACTTCTGGTTGCGGATGTTGGGATCGGAGACGAAGGCCCGGCCCTGCTTGGCCAAGCCCCGGAAATCCTCCAGTTGCTTGTAGCAATCCAGGACCAGGTGTCCGGCCACGGGGACATTGGCGTCCCCCGGGTACTGCTTGATGTACTCCAGGAAGGACTCGATGGCCTGCTTGTATTCGCCCTGTTCGTAGAACATGCGCGCCACGTTGAACTTGATGGTGGGCACGTGTTCGTCCTTGGGATACTTGCGCACGAAATAGGCACCCAGCTGCTTGAGCGCCTGGCGGGTCTCGACCAGGCCGAACTTGTTCAGGAACTTGGCCTCTCCCAGGGCCATCTGGTAGGCCTGGATGGCCGAATAGAGGGCATCCTTGCGCTCCTTGCTCTCCTTCATGGTACGGGCCACGTCCTCGTAGGCCCGCCCGGCCTCCAGGTACTGGCGCGAGTTGTACAACGACTCGGCGTAGTTGTACTTCATCTCCATCAGCTTCTCGGAATAGGTGAAGAAGCTGAGGTAGTTCTTGTAGGCGCGGGCGGCGATGCGGAAGGCGCGTTTTTCCTTGCGCTTCTGGGCCAGCATGTGCAGCTTGGTGACGATGTCACGGGCATATACCTCGAACTCCTTCTCCAGTTTCTTCTTCTCTTCCTCGGGAATGCGCCAGGAATAGGTGTAGAGAGATGCCGCCTTTACCAGGGAGGCCACGTCCTCGTCCACCCTTTCCTTGTTCTTGGTGTAACTGGCGGCATCGTAGACCCGCTGGGCATATTCCAGGTTTTTTTCCACGTCATTGGAGAGATCGATGATGCGCCGGTAGATGAGAGCGGCGTTATCGAACTGCTCCTTGATGAAGTAACGATTGGCCAGCTTTTCCAGGGCATGGATGTAGATCTGCTTGGAATTGGCCAGCTTGCGGAAATACTCCAGGGCATTCTTGGCGGTGTAGACCTCGGTGTAGCAGAAAACGATGCCGTTGATGGCCTCCAGGCGGATATTGACCATCTTGTGGGTGTCGACGGAGATTCCCTCGTCGGGGCTGTTGCTGGAAGTGGCCACCTGCTCGAACAGTTTCAGGGCATCTCTCCAGAACTTCTTGCTGTCCTCGTTCTTGGCCTTGTTGATGGCGATCCAGGCCAGCTTGTAGCGTGCCATGTCATGCATGGGAGATTCACGGTACTTGAGGATTTTCTTGTACCACTCCTCGGCCTCGACCAGCTTGTCACGGTTGAAATAGTAGTCACCGACGATATACAGAGACTCCAGCAACAGGGTGCTCTTGGGATAATCCTCCACCAGCTTCTTGTAGGCATCGAGCATCTCCTCGTGCATGCCCAGCTCGTGGTACTCGTGGCCCAGGAAGAACAGTACCTTGTCGTTGTAACGGTAGTCGGGAAAGCGGTGCATCAGGTCTCGATAGGTCTGGATAGCCTCGTTCTTCAGCAACTTGGCCTCGGGAGAGGAAACCGCCTGCTCGGCACCCTTGGTCTCCACCTCCAGGTAATAGACCAGGCGGGATTTCTCCACGTAGAGCTCGGCCAGGCGGAAAATGATATCCGGCAGATAAGGAGCGGTCTTGGACTTCTTGATCAGCTCCTTGGTGACCTCGATGGAGTGGTCCACCTTGATGATGTCGCGCTTCAACCCCTCCACGAACTCGGCCTTTTCCTCGGCCTCGTCGGTGAGAGAAAAGCCGGCCAGGAAAACAGCTGCCAGCACCAGGCCCAGCACCAGGCCCAGGCGCGCCGGTGTCCGTCTTGTGCCTGCAAGCATTGCCGCTGCCATGTTGTTACTCCCAGCGTTCCTCGCCGAAACAGCGATCTTCGATGAAGAAGCGGAAATCGTGCAACTCGTCGTTCCAGAACTCGCCATCGAACTCGTAGTAGACCATGGGCCCCGCCGAGGGAATCGATTGCCGCTTTTCTTCCTTGCTGGTGGGAGCGCCCTTGATGCGCTTGTAGATGGCCAGGCCGATCTCGTACTCGAGCAGGTTCATCTGCTCCTCGAAATCAAGCAAGCGCTCGGCCACCCGGCGCAAGGTCTCGTCCAGGCGGTTCTTCAGTTTACGATTGATGTACTTGAGCTTGAGATCGTAGATGCGTTGCAGATGGGCCAGCAGGCCGTTTTCCTCCCAGGCCGCCCCGAAATCTTCCAGGTGTCCCATCTCGGTATCCAGCAGGCGTGAGAATCTACTCATGCGCTCCAGGGTGGAATCCTGCAGGGCGGCATCCATGAGAATGTCGTTCTTGTCGAGATCGACACGGTCGTAGATGGCTGCCACGGCGTCACCGTAATGCTGGCGAAACTCCTCCACCGCGTCCTTGGCCACGTTGTAGTGACAGAGATTCTTGTAGATCAAAGACTTGACCAGATACTTTTCGGGGTTGAAGTAGCGGAAGAAGGCCGGGGCCTCCAGGGCGTAGAGCAGGCCCATGGCCCGCTGGTAGTCTTTCTGGTAGTACATGGTCCAGGCTTCTTCCATGAACACCGAGGCCTGCTTCTCGATGGGGGAATCGATGCTCTCGTACATCTGGTATGCCTCGGTGAACTTCTTCTGCTCGAAGAGGATGCGCGCCATGCTCTGGCGGGTGTTGTTTATGACATCGGCCTGTTCGATCTGCGAGATGTCGGAATCGAGAATGCCCTTGAATATCTTGAGCGCCCCGTCCAGATTATAGCGTACCAGTTCGTACACCGCGCGCACGTAGCGGGCCTTGTACTCGTAGTAGGAACCCTCCTTGAGCCTGCTGAAGTGTTTCTCGCCCCAGCGGATGAAACCATTGCGATAGTCCATCAACCCCTGGTAGTACTCCACGAAGTCACGCAGATCCGGGCGAATGAAACCGAAGGGAGTGTCGTAAAGCAAATCCTTCAGGACCAGGTCCTCGTCGAAGGGGTGGCTGCGGGTGATCCTCTCGATGGCTTCCAGGGCATCGGGCAACAGTTCGGGCTTGGTGCGGTTCTTGGCCACGTTGTAGTAGTACTCGATGGCGGCGTGACTGAAATCCAGGTGCTCCAGG
>QMME01000287.1 GCA_003647095.1 Deltaproteobacteria bacterium | reverse complement strand
CGGACCAGCAACCCGCGATTTACCTTGTGACGCTTCGGTGTGGTACGACGCTGCGGGCAACTTGTTGTTGACACGTCGAGATGTCCGAAATTTCGACAGGTGAAATGTCAGGTTGAAGGTTCGGGCCACGTCCCGACTTTGACAGCAGCAGCTGACACGATTGCGAAAACGCCAATGTAGCCGAGGAGTTGGCCGGTTACCCGTCGGTAGGCGTGTGAGTAGGTCTGATGATGACGTTGTGGATTGGGGGTGGTGGAGGAATGCCCAATTGTTTCAACCGGTAACGCGACTCAGGAGTACCCTCCGTCACCTGCCAGACATCGCCTTGGGGGGTCGACAATTGAGCAAGTTTTATCCTCCGTAGATCGTCGCTGATGTTGCGCCAGGTGTCATCACAGGCGTTCTCGACGATCCGTACCAAGAGCAACGCCAGCATGGTCAGTGAGACGTGCGCGCAGATGCGGTGGGGTGCATAGTGGAATATCGGCCGGATGGCGAGTCCACTCTTGAGCAATCGCCAGGCTCTCTCGACCGCCATCAGTTGCTTGTAACCAAGCGCCATGTCTTCGGCCGTCAAGGTGTCGTCATTGGAGTGAACAACGAACTTCCCGTCGAGCTTCTCGTAGTGTTTGACCCTGGCGCGGTCGATCTTCAAACGTCCTCCCTTGGTCATGCGAAGGTACCCTCGGGCAAAATGGGCAGGGCCTCGATGCCGTGTTGACTCATGCCTTGCCGCAAGGTCCTTTCGATCAGGGCATCGAGTGTCATTGCCAGGAACACCGCATGAACCAGCCCAGCGGCACGTCTCGGCTTCTTGAGGTAAACGGGGGCGACCTCCAGCTCGGTCTTGAACAGGGCGTGGCGCTTTTCCACATAGGGCTGGTACTTGTAGACCAGCAGGATCTCCTTCTTCGGTGTCGAGCCAGGTTCGAGATTGGTGGTCAGGGGGAAAGACGCCGTCGGTCCGGGCCTCGGCCCGTAAGGCTTCCTTGTTACGGCGAACCTCGATGTGGTAAACCCGCGTACGAACCTCTTTCACAGGGTCGCCCTTTCGGGGACGACCGCGACGAAGGCGCTTGCTTCTGCGCTCACCAAAAATCCCCACCCCGTGCTCACCAGAAGTAGCCCCCAGCGGCAAGTGAGATTCTTTTCTGGATCATATTATTGGTGGTGATCGGGAGTTGGTTTGGTTTTCCAGGACAGGTGTCGAGGCGGCGTGGGAAGGGTACAATTGAAAGGCAGGGGACGTCAGGCGGCCGGTGTGCGCAACGTGGGGCCATCGATCACTACCGTATGACAATGGTGTCTCAGCCTGGAGGGCAGGGCCTTGACCATTTGCTTGTTGCCGAGGAAGTCGTACCAGTCGTCGTAGTTGAGATTCGTGGTGATGATCGTCGGCTTTCTCCTGTACCGTTCTTCCATCAACCTGAAGAAGATGTTCGACTGCTCCGGGCGGAGGTTCAGGTAGCCAAGCTCGTCGATCAGCAGCACGTTGTTTCTCATAAGACGATTGATGAGATTGCGTGATGAACGATCGGCAAGACTGGCGTACATCTCATCGAACAGATCCTGGGCCTTGATGAACAGACCCCGGTAGCCGTTCTCCAGGGCCTTGCGCAGGATCCCGCAGGCCTGGCCGCTCTTTCCTACTCCGGTGTCTCCGATGAACACGATGTTCTCGGCACGCGAGACGAAGTCCAACTCCGCGAGTTGCCGGATGGCGGCCTTGCGAACTCCCGGCTGGAGCTCGAAGGGGAAGGTCTCAAGCGTCCATGGTTCCGGTTGCTTCGCTTGTTTGATACGGTACTGAAGGCTGTTTTCCTGCTGATGGTGGTACTGCTCGCGCAGCAACCGGGAGAGGAACTCGGAGTAGCTCGGATGCAATTTCTCGGCGCGCTGGATCTCTCTGTCGAGCACCTGGAGCATCTTGCGCAACTTCAGGTTCTTGAGAAGCTGCTCCAGGTTGCCATGGTCTGTCTCGACTCCTGACCCCGACTTCTGCTCGGCCTCAGGCTTCGTCTTCATCGCGCTCTTTTCTTTCCTGCGCTTCGTGGTTTTACTCTTCGCGCTTTTGTTCTTGCTTGTCTTCTTTTTCTTCATGACCGGTCCTCAGTGGCAACTGGAAAAACTCTCCGGCAACGCATCGAAGCACCATCTTTTCGATGCGCTCCAGATCGTACAGCCCGTAGGTGAGCGCCTCCTCGACCGCCCTGCACAGCGCATCGGTCGGGTACTCGATATACATCCGATGCAGGCGCTTGATCTTGCGGGCGGCTCTCCCCGCATGTCTTTTTCTCAGCTCGGCAACCAACTTGCAGAGAGCTTCTCCGGCCTTTCGCAAAGTCTCCTCCTCGGCAAGGGGGGGAGGGAGTGACTCACCCTTCTTGACCCATCTGCCGGGATGCCGGTGTTGGGGCAGCGTCTTGCGTTTGTGCGCGCCATCCTCCTGGCGCTCGTGTTCGGCCACCTGGTTGTGCCCTGCGAAGACGCGCACCCGATCCTTGCCTTCACGTACCTCTACCCGCCGGCCGATCAGTTCCTCGTCCACGGAGTATCGATTGGTATGAAGGTGGACATAGCCTTCCAGGTCCACCATTGGGTGGTGCACCCTGTAGACCTCGGGTATGTGCAGGGGCAGCGGCTTCAGGTGCGGTTTTTCTATCTGGTACAGCTCCAGCGGCACCGCGCGCAGGGATCTCTTGAACTTGCGGTTGGCCCGGTCGCACCAGGCAATCGCCTGCCGATTCAGATCGTCCAGGTCGCTGAACGTACGCCCCGGATAGAAGTTCCTCTCGATAAACCAGAACGGCACCTCCACCCGTGCCGAGCGATTCTTGTCTCCTTTCTCGTGGGCCTTGAACTCGAACCCGAACCGATTGCCAAACGCCTCCATTTCCGACGCCATCACCGCGTTCGCACCCATCCCAGCGGCCACCACCACGCTGGTGTTGTCCACTATGCATCGCCCGGCCGCACCCCCGAAGTACCGAAGCGCATCGGTGAGGAACACCTTGCACCAGAACCGGTTGAAAGTCAAGTACACCTGCATGAAGATCATGCGGCAGAAGCACAACACCAACGACGCGCATTGCAGCCGACGCTTCCTTCCACCCACCACCACGTCGTGCGGAAAGGTGTCGTGCTGCATCTCCTCGCCCGGCTCGAAGTGGTATCTGCCCGCTCTCTTCTTTTCCTTGACTCCGATTCCACGCCGCCGGCAAAAACCGGTCAGCGTTGAGTAGGGGATGACGATTGCCTGGTCCTCGAGTTTCTCCTATGCCGGCTCCGGTTTCTTTGAACAACCGTTTGGGGTAGGACCAAAGAGATCAGGAGGGAGACATGGGCAAGAGACGTAGCGGTACGAGAAGGCAGAAGCGGTCTGGTGTCCCGGCGTCGGAGCGGCCGCCCGTCGACCTACCCACAACCACAACATCTTGGGGATACCCACTCTGATCCCGGAAGGACCACTTTTTTCTCTTGCATGCGGCTCAACCTTGGATTTTCACTGTCGGAATCACGGATTTCTGATGGCCGTCTATCCTCTCAAATCTCTCAACCACACGGAACAACTAGGAAACCACGTTGGTGGGCGGTGGCATGGAGTTTGCTTGGGTTCAAGGCGGACTGTAAACCTACCCATAAGGAGGAAGATCATGAGAGGCAAGATTTCCAGGTTACCCGGATGGTTGCTGCTGCCGGCCCTCGTTCTCGGCGCCTGCGGCGGCGGTACCAACACCGTCACACCCGGCCAGGAGGTGAAATCGGACAAGCAGCGCCTGGCCGAACCACCGGGCGACGGCGTTCCCGAACTGGTGGCGGGAAACACCCGGTTCGCCATTGACGTCTACAAGGAACTCGCCGCCGACCCGGAGGGCGGGAACCTCTTCTTCTCCCCCTACTCCATCTCCGTGGCCCTGGCCATGACCTGGGCCGGGGCCCGCGAGCAGACGGAAAGCCAGATGGCCCAGACCCTGCATTTCACCCTGAGCCAGGACAAGCTGCACCCGGCCTTCGACTGGCTGGATCTCGCTCTCAACTCGCGCGGCCAGGGGGCACAGGGCTCTGACGGCGAGCCCTTCCGCCTGCACGTGGTCAACCGCCTGTTCGGCCAGACCGGCTACCGGTTCCTGCAGCCATTCCTGGACACCCTGGCGGTGTACTACGGGGCGGGGCTGTACCTGCTCGACTTCATGAGCGACCCCGAGGCCGGACGGCTGGTGATAAACGACTGGGTGGCCGAGCAGACCGAGGACCGCATAGAGGATTTCATTCCCCAGGGAGCCATCGACACGATGACCCGGCTGGTGCTGGTCAACGCCATCTACTTCAACGCCAAGTGGAAAGAGGTCTTCGACGACAAGCTCACCGCCGACGGCGCCTTCACCCTGCCAGACGGCAGCACCGTAACCGTACCCATGATGGTGCAACCCGAGAGCATGCCCTTTGGCGAGGGTGCGGGCTGGCAGGCGGTGGAGCTTGCCTACGACGGCGACGAGCTTTCCATGGTGGTAGTCGTGCCCGATGACCTGGCCGCCTTCGAGCAGAACCTCGACGCCGGCAAGCTCGCCGAAATCGTGGACGCCCTGGGCAGCGACTACGCCACGGTGACCATGCCGCGATTCACAGTCGATGGTGCCACTTTCTCGCTGAATCAGATCCTCGGCGAGCTGGGAATGCCCGGGGCCTTCGTCGCCGGTGAGGCCGACTTCTCCGGCATGGACGGCACGCACAACCTGTTCATCAGTGACGTGCTGCACCAGGCATTCGTCACCGTCAACGAGTACGGCACCGAGGCCGCCGCCGCCACGGCGGTGATAGTAAGTGAAATGGGTATTCCCCGCCACCTCGATGTCGACCGACCTTTCATCTTCTTCATCCGCGACCTGCAAACCGGCAGCGTGCTATTCATCGGCCGCATCCTCAACCCCGCTAACTAGGTGCCAGCCGATTGTTAACTGGCTGCCCACATGCCAATGCTTCCCACGCAGGGACGACTGCGGCAGGATAGAGTGCCGGTGCATCGAGGGTTTACATTCCGGGGCCAGGGAAGACTCGTGTAGAGGCTTCGGCGGGATGCAGCCCCCGGGCCCGCATCTAGAAAATCATGCCGTCCGGTCCCGCCCTTACCTGTCTATAACCACCTTTGAAGGGTCTGCCGGATCCACCTTCACCCGGAAAGTGGCGGCCGGGATCGTCATCCGGGCAGGCTTCGCGCGCTCGCCGCAGGAACGTCTCCAGGTTCTCTCGCACCAGCCGGTGCAGCAGCGTCCGCTCCCGCCGCCTGGGTCGGTATGTCCGCGGCTCCGCCATCCCCGGCTTGCGGCAGGTCGCTTCCATCCCGAGGGCAAACCGGAGCAATCCTCATGCCTGGCGAGAGCCCGGAAGCGATTCCCAACTGTTTCCGTAGGTTCTCCGGCGAACCCCTGTCGCCTACCCCACTCTCATGGGGGGCAAGTGCCCGATTTTTCCGGACCAGCCGTGTTGCCCGCCCCGGCTCGGCGCAACCGAAGCTGGCAGTGACCCGAGACGATGAAGAGCACGCGGCCACGGCCGAGCAGGCCGGCAACCGGGTTCCTTACCACGTGCTGCAGGCCGGCCTGCCCCTGGCCCGCTGCCCCGACTGCGACCGCTTCTACTGGCCGGCCAGTCACGCCGGGCGCATG
>QMME01000286.1 GCA_003647095.1 Deltaproteobacteria bacterium | reverse complement strand
TGCCAGTGCTTGACGAACTGCACCGACCCGGCACCGGTGAGCCGCCGCTTGGCTGCCGGGGAGGGGAATACCCAGGAGTGGATGAGGCCGGACTGCTTCAGCTCCAGGGTGCGGGTCACCTGGGTCAGGCGAAACTCGTGATCACGCACCACCAGTCGCTTGCGCTCCGCCGACCAGCCCGGCTGGTGGTGGATGACGAAGTGTTCGCTGCGCTCGCTGGCCGCAAGCAGGCGCTCTACCGCTGCCCAGGAGCGCACGAATCCCAGCCGGTCGCCCAGCAGGTACAACGACAGCGCGGCCAGCAGCAACAGGCAACCGGCCAGCAGTGACCGGCGATTGCGTGCCAGTACTCCCGGCCGGCAGCGGTTCATGCGCGGGTCGAACAGTGCCCCGGCCAGGGCCAGGGCCAGCAGGCCCCACAGCAGGCCGTGCACCCGGGAAAGCAGCAGGGTGGTGTCGGGGTGGAGTACTTCCTGGGTTATGGGTCCGGCCACCAGCCCGGTTATCTGGTTGTAGGAGTCCATGGCCGGGCCGCTCCAGAACTCCGCCAGGTTCAAGGCCGCCACCAGCAGCCAGACCAGCATCGTCGCCAGTCCGGCCAGGAAGCGCCAGGGCAGCAGCAGCCCGGCCAGGATTCCCGACCCGGTCCACAGCAGGGCCCCGCCGACGGGCAGGAGCAGGAAGAAGTGAAATCCTTCTCCCAGGTTGCAGTTTTTCACCCGCAAGGCGTTGAGCAGGATGATGCCCAGGGGCAACACCAGGGTGGCCAGGTTCAGGGCCGCCGCCCGCAGGGCCAGGCTTCCCACCGCCTGCCCGGCCGCGATCCCCTCGCGCCAGGCCGCCGGGCGCTGTCTCACCACCCCGATGGCCACCAGCGGGGCCGTTACCGATACCAGCACCGCCAGCACCACGCAGAACTCGTAGCCCAGCAGGTTGAACAAGGGAATGAAGGCCATTACCGCGGCCGCCACCAGCAGCAGGCCGGCCGCCACCCAGAACGACAGCGACGGCCAGCGCCGGGACGAGTACCTGGCCGGTCCCGGAGGTGATAATGGTTCTGCGCCGGTCATGATCCTGCTATACCATGATGCCAGTGAGTATGACGCAAAAAATTGACGCCCGGTGCCGGCGGCGTTTAGGATTGGTGACACCGGGAAGGGTGGTGTATGACCACGATCGACGAGAACACGGAACGGCGTGAGCACATCCGGGCACCCATCGAGTTGAAGGTGGAGTACAAGAAACTCAACACCTTCTTCGCCGATTACACCAAGAACATCTCCAAGGGCGGCACCTTTATCCGCACCGAGCGGCCGCTGCCGGTGGGCACCGAGTTTCTCTTTCGCCTGGTCATTCCCAAGTTGCCGGAGCCGGTGGAGTTGAAGGGCACGGTGGTGTGGATCAATTCCCGCGAGGAGAAGGCCCGGCCCGAGGTCGAGGAACTGGGCATGGGTATTCGTTTCGTCTATCGCGACGACGAGCAGCGCAACCAGTTCATGCAGATGGTGGAAAAAATGATGCGCGAATCACTGGGGGATCTGCTCTTCAGCAAGCTCATGGAGCAGGAGTCCGACTAGAACGTCTCCAGTGTCAACTTGTCCACGTTGAAACTCATCTTCACCGCCCATACTCGTGCGGGGTCGTTTTCGGCGAACAGCCCCACCGGCACCAACAACTCCAGCCGGCGTAACCAGTCGCATTCCAGCAGCCAGGCCTGCAATCCCCGTACCTCCGGGCGGCGCTGCACCTCCAGGCGCACCACCACCGACTTGATGCGGCGCTGGCGGGCCGAGCGGACGTTCTCCAGGACCGCCACCGGAGGAGCGACATCGGAAGAGGGATAGCCGAGCCGGTAATACAGGTGATAGGTCTGGCCGGGTACATCATGGTAATCGGCCAGGTAGAGGTCGCCGTCGAGGTTCACCTCGGCCCGGTAGCTTTGCGGATGCACCGCCTCTATCCGGGTGCCGGGAACAACCAGTTGCCGCTCCCGCCGTACCGGGTCGCTGGCCAGGTTGCCCTTGGAAAACTCCGCCTGCCAGCGCACGAAGTCCTTGGCCCAGAGTTGCCGTCGTTGCTCTTCGTCGAGAGTGCTCCCTACCATCATGCCGGCCAGGCGGGGGCCGAGCAGGTGTGAGTACAGGTAGATGCCGGTGGCATCCCGTTGTTGCAAGGCCCGCAGGTAGGCGTTGGCCGCCGCCTGCGGCTGGGCCCACAGGCAGTGACGCCAGATGACCGCCGTGGCCAGCAGCAGGTACAGCGAGACCAGGATGATGCCGGCGATGAGCCACCTGGTCCTGGTGGAGCGGATCTTTCCTCCCGGGCCCGGCCGCGGCAGCAATGGTTCAGAAGTGGTCATCGAGACCCTCGAAGCGTACCGGGCAGCCCAGGTGAATTCCGTGCCGGCGTACGAAACCGGCGGCCACTTCGAGCACGTACTGCGAGGGGAACCGGCCACCCAGGTGCCTGGTGGACAACGGCGGGGTGTCGGTCACCAGTTCCACCACCCGCTGGTTGGAGCCGATGAAGATCATGTCGAGCGAGATGTAGGTGTTTTTCATCCAGAAGGTGTGCCGCCCCTCGGCCGGGTAGACGAAGAGCATGCCCTGGCCGGCGGGCAGGTGCTGGCGGAACATCAGGCCCCGGGCCCGCTCCTGCTCGCGTGCCGCCACTTCCACGCGCACGCGCACCGGCGGCCTGCCGGCCGGCTGCAGCACCACCGTCGGTGACGCCAGGCGCTGGCCCGAGCCGGTGGTGCAGCCGCTTGCCGCCAGCAGCAACGATGCCAGCACCAGCTGGAAGAAGGGGGAGTGTGTGCGGTGTGCGTTCCCGGTCATGGTTCGTGCCCGCCAGCATAGCAGCAGCGGGCGACGCTGGTCAAAATACCGCCGTGGTGCTAGCCTGGCAGCCAGGTGCGAAGCGGGGAGGTGAGCATGCGTGCACTGGCGATCATGGTGGTGCTGGGTGCCGGCCTGTCGTCCGGGCCGGCCCTTGCCGGCGGCCTTGCCGGCGAGTGGTCCTACCAGGCTCTCAACTCCGGCGATTCCAACTTCCGGGCCGAGCAGCAGGGCGACGAGATCTCCTTCTACCGGGTGATGCACCCGGAGTTCGAGGGCGAGCGTTACCTGCTCGAGCACATCTACCGCGGGCGGCTGCAGGGAGATGCCATCAGCGGCAAGCTGCTCGTGCGCGAGGACGGCCGGGGACAGTTCGAGCCCCTGCGCGATTTCACCGGCCGGGTGCTGGGCCCGGAGCGTATCGAGCTCGACGACATGCCCCTGCGGCGGCTGGGGTCGGAGCGGGTGGACGCTGCTGCGGTTGCAGCATCCACGCCCCCGCCGACGGAGACACCCGACAGGCCGAACGGCAACAAGACCTACCGGCGGGTGGTCATCAAGCGCCCGGAAAAACCGCTGGCATCCCCGCGGGAAGGCCCTGCCGCCAAGACGGCGGAGCCGGGTCGGCCCGCCGGGAACGGAGCGGCCCCGCTGGTGATACCGGAGCTGGTGCGGGTGTCGCGGCGGCTGGCCGGGCGCCGGGCCGAGGCGCAGCGGCTCATGGCCCGGGGTGACGAGTTGTTTGCCGGCAAGGAGTACGCCGCCGCCGCCGAGCACTACCGGCGGGCCCTGGCCGCCGACCCGGCCAAGGTGGAAGTCCTCTACAAGCTGGGCTGGAGCCACGGCAGCCTGGGGGTGCTGGCCGAGCGCGCCGGCGACCGGGCCGGGGCGGCCGCCCATTACCGCCGGGCGGTGCGCTTCTGGCGCCGGGCCCTGCGCTACGATCCCTACAACCGCGGGGCCCGGGAAAACATCCGCCGCGCCCTCGAGAAGCTGACCCGCCTGGAGGGAAAGTAGAACCCGGAGCCAACGACGAGTTCAACACTGCTGGTGGGGACCTTTCTGCCGGTGCCAGTCGCGCTCCAGCCAGCGGCGCAGACCCATGCGCCGCCACAGCGGCGCCAGGAAGTAGCGGCCGGTGACCGTGGCGGCGATGAGCCCGGAACCGGCCAACGCCACCCAGGCTCCGGCCGGAGCAGGGGAGGCACCCAGCAGTACCGGCAGCGACCCCGCCAGCAGCCCCGCCGCCACCAATCCCCAGAAGATGTCGATACCCAGTCCGCGCAACACCTGGCGGGTGTGTACGGCCTGGTGGTCTTCCACCTGCACGGTGAAGCGCCCGCACTCTAGATCCAGCAGGATCTGCGAGACCTGCCGGGGCACCTCGCCGGCCAGGCTGGTCAGCTGCAGCGCCAGCCGGCCCAGTCCGCCGCTGACGTCGTCGAGGCTGTAATGTTCCACCAGCAGGCGCTTGATGTAGGGGGCGGCCACCGTGCCCGGCTCCAGGTCCGGAGCCAGGCGGCGGACGGTGCTTTCCACCGTGACCAGGGCCTTGACCGCCAGGGTGAACTCCGGCGGTACCCGTACCCGGTGGCGCAGGGCCAGGTCGATGAGCCGCTGCAGCAGGGCCCGGGAATCGATCTCGTCCAGGCGCTTCTCCAGGGACTGTTCCAGTGCCTCCTGCACCTCGCGCCGGAACTCGGCCAGGTCCACCCGCTCGCCCTTGGCCCCCACGCGGTAGACCAGCCGGGCCACGGTGTCGGCGTCCTTGAGGATGATGCCCAGCCCCAGCAACACCAGGGTGGAGCGTTGCCCCTGGCCCAGCCGACCCATCTGGCCGAAGTCCAGCAGTCCCACCCGGCCGTCTTCCAGGATCACCATGTTGCCGGGATGAGGATCGGCGTGGAAGAAGCCGTCCTCGAAGGCCTGCTGGTAGAAGCCCTCGATGAGGTTCAGGGCCGCGGCCCGCGCCTCGGCGCTGTTGGGCGTGAAGGTGGAGACATGGCGGCCGCTGAGCCGGGTCATGGTCAACACGTTGGGGCCGCACAACTCGGGCAGGGGTTGCGGGCAGGTCATGGTGGAGCGCTCGGCGAAGTTGCGGGCGAACAGCTCCAGGTTCTGCGCCTCCTGCTGGAGATCCATTTCCCGGGCCATGGCCCGGTCGAACTCGCGCACGATTTCCGCCGGCTCGAACAGTTGGCTTTCGCTGACCACCACCTCCAGCAGGTGGGCCAGGGTATAGAGCACGTCCAGCGAACTGCGCACCGTCTGCTCGATGCCGGGCCGGCGCACCTTCACCACCACCGCCTGGCCTCCCGTGGTCTCGGCCAGGTGCACCTGGGCTATGGAGGCGGAGGCCAGTGGTTGGCTCTCGAAGTGCTTGAACGACTGCTCGAGCGGCGTCCCCAGGTCACTTTCCACGATGCGGCGGACCTGTTCGAAGGGGAAGGCCGGCGCCTGGTCCTGCAGCTTGCTCAGGGCCTCAATGTACTCGCCCGGCAGCAGGTCGGGCCTGGTCGACAGCAGCTGGCCCATCTTGACGAAGGTGGGACCCAGCTCGGCCAGCATGCGGCTCAAGCGCTCGGCCGGGCTGCGGGCACTGACCTCGGCATCAGTCGCCGGGCGCTTGATCTTCAGGCGCTCGAAGATGCGGGCGCGGTCGAGCAGGTCGCCGAAGCCATGCTTGACCAGCACCTGCAGGATCTGGCGCAAGCGATTGAGGTCACCCACTGCCTGGCGCAACATGTCAGCTCCTTGCCGCTTGCCGGCAACGCTACCATCCGGCGGGCCGTTGGTACAACGATTTTGGTCGCTCTCGACGCGCCGGGTCTATCCAGGCG
>QMME01000285.1 GCA_003647095.1 Deltaproteobacteria bacterium | reverse complement strand
GTCTGCCCGGCCACCCAGTCGTTGATCACTAGCCGGCCGGCCTCGGGGTCGCTCATGAAGTCGAGCAGGTACAGCCCCGCCCCGTAGTACACCGCCAGGGTGTCCAGGAACGGCTGCAGGAACTGGTAGCCGGTCTGGCCGAACAGGCGGTTGACCACGTGCAGGCGGAAGGGCTCGCCGTCCGAGCCCTGGGCCCCCTGGCCGCGCGAATTGAGCGTGAGATCCAGCCAGTCGAAGGCCGGGTGCAGCTTGTCCTGGCTCAGGGTGAAGTGCAGGGTCTGGGCCATCTGGCTTTCCGTCTGCTCGCGGGCCCCGGCCCAGGTCATGGCCAGGGCCACGGAGATGGAGTAGGGGGAGAAAAAGACGTTCTTGTTATCCGGGTCGGCGGCGAGTTTCTTGTAGACATCGATGGCAAACTGGGTGTTTCCCGCCACCAGTTCGGGAACGTCGTCGCCCGGTGGTTCGGCCAGGCGCTGCTTGTCCGATTTCACCTCCTGGCCGGGGGAGAAGGTGCTGGTGCCGCCGCCGCAGGCGCCGAGAAGAAAGGCCGGCAGCAACAACCAGCCGGGCAACCTGGGAATCTTGCCTCTCATGGTCTTCCTCCTGTTGGTAGGTTTACAGTCTGCCTTGAACCCAAGCAAACTCCATGCCGCCTCTCTCCAACATGGTTTCCCAGTTGTTCCGGGTAGTTGATAGACGGGAGGGGGCAGGCGACCATCAGAAATCCGTGATCAGCACGACGGAAATCTCAGGTTGGGCCGGATGGTGGTTTCATGGTCTCGGGAGCCTGGACCGCCACCACCCGACCGCGAGCACAGACCTGTCCCCGGGCGGAGAGAGTGGTGCTGACGATTACCTTGCGTCCCTTGATTTCCTCTATGCGGCCGCGGATCTCCAGTTCGGCGTCGAGTGGGGTGGGCCTCAGGAAATCGACGTGCAGGGAAGCGGTGACGAAGCGCAGTTCGGGTTCCGTACCCATCTCGCGCCCGGCCGCCCGGTAGGCAGCGGCGGCGGCGCTGCCGGTGGAGTGGCAGTCTATCAGCGACGCGATCAGGCCGCCGTAGACGAAGCCCGGAGCGGCGGTATGGTAGGGACGGGGACGGAAACGACAAATGGTCTCCTGGCCGTTTTCATCCCAGTAACTCTTGATCTGCAATCCCTGCCGGTTGAGTCGTCCGCAGCCATAGCAGTGGCTGGACCATTCGGAATAGGTGTCCTGGAAAGCTACCCTGGCCATGAAACATCCTCCTTGCCGGCTGCCCGGTTCCCGGTGGACTGGCCGCCCTTGCGGCAGCGGACGGCCACGAAGGCTCCCCGACCGTGGCCGGGTTCGAGATCTCCCTGCAACTCGCCCAGATCCCGCCCGAACAGCGTCTGCACGGTATCGCAGCCGGAAAAACCCGCCTGGCGCAGCAGGGCCAGCACTTCCTCCGCGGCAAAGAACCTGGCGTTGCGGTAGAAGTCGCTTTCCGCCCGGTGTTCCAGGTAATGCCGGCCCAGGGGAGTGTCCTTGTCGATGAAGCCGAGGAGGCAGCAGCCGCCCGGCCTGAGAATGCGCCACATTTCCTGCAGGCTCCTCAAGGGATCGTCTACGAAGCAGATGGTGGTCACCATCAGTGCCAGGTCGAAGCTTGCGTCGGGCAGGGGCAGCGACTCCGCCACTCCGGCGACGACGTCGATACCGCGTTGCCTGGCCAGGGCGGCCATCTTTTCGGATGGTTCCACGCCCCGGTCGATTCCCAGCGGGGCGGCGAAGCGACCGCTGCCCACGCCGATCTCGATCCCCCGGGAAAAGCTTGTGGGCAACAGGCTGCGCAACGCCTGCAGTTCGGCGGCGTAGACCCCGGCGTGTTCTTCGAACCAGCGGTCGTAACGTTCTGTCAGCTTCTCGAATGGTTCTATCTTGGCCATGTCAGAAGGAGCAACCTCTAATGCTTTCTACACTGGCTGCGGGGGTATGTCCAGCATGACCCGGGCGATAGTGAATCCGGTGGTTGACGCCGCCGCCGTCTTCAGGCACAGGTATGGTAGGGAGAGGAGATGAAAGCGCTTGGCACCGGCAAACTGGGACGATGGCTGTTGTTGTCGCTGCTGCTAGTCCAGCCTCCGCTGGCCCGGGCGGCGGAAACGGGTAACGAGAAGGATCGGCGTGACCTGTCCGTGCAGCTGGGAGTGGGCCTGCTGGAGTTCATCAACCTTGATGCCGGTTTCAGGCTGTCGCCGGGCTGGAGCGTGGGCCTGTCACTGGGGTGGCTGCCCATAGACGCCATACTGCGTGCTGCCACCGGGTTGGATACCGTGGATGTTACCGAGGAGCAGTTTACATTTACCGGGGACGTCGACACCGGCCTGGTGTCGGCCACCGCCTGGGTGCGCTGGTATCCCTGGCAGCAGCGTTTCTACCTGGAAGGGGTGTTGGCGGTGTGGAAGCTCACCGCCTCGGTGGGCGGGATGCTGAACCACCAGGATTTCCCCGAAGGCCTGCCGGTGGAAGTGGCAGCCGCGGTGTGGGCACCGCTGATCGGCTTGCACGTCGGCTGGCGCTTTTCCTGGGAAAATGGCGCCGTGCTCGACCTCGGCCTGGGGTTGGACACCATGCAGTCGCCCGGGGCCAGCGTCAGCCTGGGTGGTGCCACGGTGGATGAAGTGCGCGTCCAGTCTCCTGAAGCCGCCGATCTGCTCGAACAGGTTCAGCAGGAGCTGGGAGACTCGCTTTCCCAGGGAGCCGAGAACATTTCCAGGAACTTCACCTTTCCCACGGTGTACGTGAAATTCGGCTGGCTGTTCGATATCTGGTAAACCACCCAGAGCCCGGGCTGGCTTCTCCGGCAGGACGGGTCACATGGAGTGCTCTGCATGGCTGAAAGAAGTCGGTACCGGGTGATATGCTTGGTGGCATGCCAGGGAGAGAAACGATGACTGCCGGTGATGCAGGCCAGCGACTGGAAGCCGATCCGGGAATACCGGCGGTTGGCCAGGGAGGGAATGAGCCCACCTGGATCTTCGCCTCCGCCGACGTGGAGACCCTGCGCGACAGGCTCTTTGAAAACCTGCTCGAACAAAGGCACCGCAGCGACGATCCCTTCCTTACGGAGACGGTGGTGGTGGGCTCGCCAGGCATGAAGGACTGGTTGCGAGCGGAGATGGCCAGCCACCTCGGCGCCTGCGTGAACGTCCGCTTTCAGTTCTCCTCCCGTGCCCTTTACGAGGCGCTCGGCGGAGATCCGGACTCGTTATGGACCGTGCCAGTGATGGCATTCGCGTTGCTGGGCCTGTTGCAGAGGAGCAGTGACAACCCCGAGTTGAGGCACATCATAGAACGACTCTCCTCGGTGCAGAAGTGGACGGATGCGGAACGGCAGCTGGCCACACTTGGTGATGGCGCCTGGCAGTGGGCGGCGCAGACGGCAGAACTCCTCGACAAGCTCGCCCTTTACCGGGCCGGGTCGCTGGAGTACATGCTGGCGGGCTCGGCGGGAAGGCGAACCAGTGTCGGCGCTGCTCCGAAGCTACCTCCCTGGCTGGGCGAAGCCTGGAGGTTCTGCGAGGAAATACTGGGGCCCAGGCACCTGTATCATGCGGTTGCCAGAGGTAGTTGCCGCAACCTGCCGTTACCGCTGCACGTCTTCGGCCTGGCCACGCTTGAGCCGTTGCACTTCGAGGCCGTGCGCCTGTTGGCATTGCGGGGTAGCGCCTACCTCTACTTGCTCTCCCCGGCCGCACCTGTCGCCGCCAGCGAGGAAGCCTGCCACGGGCAACTGGCGCGTTCCTGGGGAGGACTTTCCCGCTCTTTTTTGCAAGAGTTGAACAGCCACGGTGTGGCCTGGCTGGAAGGGAAAGTCGACGACCGCCGGGATTGTCTCGCCGTCCTGCGGGGTAGCATACGCGGCCAGGCCGACAACAGAAGAGAAGATTGGAGTCCTCGGCGGAATGACAACTCGGTTCAGTTCCACGGTTGCCATGGCCCGCTTCGCCAAGTGGAAGTGCTGCGAGACGTATTGCTGGAAATGTTCGCCGGGGACGACACCCTGGAACCGCGCCAGGTCGTGATCATGACTCCCCAGCTGGAACTTTACGCTCCACTGGTGCAGGCGGTGTTTTCCGGTGGAGGAAAAAGGGAGAGCAAGCGGCCGGCCATTCCGGTACGGGTAGTCGATACCCAGGCCGGGCCTGCCAATCCCTTCGGCATGGTGGTAAGCAACGTGCTCAAGTTGGCGGCGGGCAGGCTCAAGGCGAGTGCCGTTTTCGATCTGCTGTCCTATGCGCCCGTGAGGCGGCGCTTCGGTTTTCTGGCCGCAGAGGTGGAGAGTGCCGGGCGGCTCCTGGTCGAGAGCGGCCTGCGCTGGGGCCTGGACGAAAGCGACAGGGTTGCCCATGGCCTTCCCGGGAGCGAACAGAACACCGCCGAGTTTGCCCTGGCCCGGCTGGCCGTGGGGGCCGTCGCCGGAGTGGGGGATGAAATTTTGGACGTCGACGGCCAACAGCTGGCCCCGGTGGCGGGACTGGCCGGCGAGCGGCTGGTCCTGGGAGGCAAGGTGGCTCGCCTCCTGCGCACGCTGTCATATTGGCTGCGGGAGTTTCGCCGGGCAACCACGGTGCCCCGCTGGTGCCGGCGGTTGCTGGCGGTTCTCGATGATCTCTGCCAGCTCGACAGCGAAGACCGCCTGGAGACATTTGCCTTCGACCGCGTATGCAGGCGCGTCGCGGAGTTGGAGACCGGCGCGCACCGGGCAGGTTTTACCGGCGAGGTGAATCTCTCCGCCCTGCAGCTCATGCTGGGGCAAGACATCACCCGCACGGGCATGGGGGGGTTTTCCGGCGAGGTGTTGCTTTGTTCCTTCAGGCCCATGCGGGCGGTTCCCTTCCGGGTGGCCTGCCTGCTGGGCATGGACGATGGCTTCTTCCCCAGGAGCGGTCGGATGCGGCACGGGGAGTGGTTCGCCGCTGGAAGCGGTAACCGGACGACGGCCTGGCGCATCCCCGACGAACGCCTCGAGGACCTGCAGGTTCTTGCCGAGGTCGTTCTTTGCGCCGGCAGCAACCTGGTTGTCACCTACACCGCACGCGATCCCCACAAGAACGAGCGGCGCCATCCGGCGGGGCCGGTAGAACAACTCCTGGAGGTCTTGCTGCAGCCGATTGTCGACCCGGACAGGCGCAGACAGGCCCGGGAGACGCTGGTTCGACAACACCCGCTGCAGCCCTTCTCGCACAAGTACTTCGACGGCAGCAGCGCGGTTTTCAGCTATGATAGGCGCGCCGTCGAAATCGCCAGGCAACTACAAAATGACCGGGTCGAACCTGCCGGACCGCTCGCTGAAGGGGAATCGCTCCCGGTCCCGGTGGAGTTCGGACAAGAACCGTTGCGGGTCACCATTGATGAGCTCATCACCTGCCTGCGCCACCCGGCCAGGCATCTGCTGCGGCGGAGACTCGGCGTCCACCTGGACGACTACCAGCTGGAACTCAAGGATCGCGAACCGGTTGAACCAGCCACTCTCGAGAAATGGCAGCTTTCGCGGCGTATCCTGGAAGGGTTGCTGTCGTCGCGTGAAAAAGAAGACCTGAGAAAGCTTCTCCGGGCCGAAGGCGCGCTGCCGCTGGGCCGGGCCGGCGAGGACTGGTTCGACGAGAAGGCCGGGGAGTTGCAGAATATCATGGAAAGGGCGCGGGCAGAATCGCGGGATATGGCCGAACAGTCGCTGGACGTG
>QMME01000284.1 GCA_003647095.1 Deltaproteobacteria bacterium | reverse complement strand
GAAGTTGTCCGGGGTGGCCACTGCATAGGATATCACGTCAACTGAATCGGTGCATGGGTCTATGTCACGAGTGGTTATTGCAGATGCCGTGGCACCGTCGAAGGTGTAGACCTCGTTGACGCCTGAGGCGATCAAGGCGAAGTCGTCGTTTCCATCGCCATCGAGATCACCGAGAGTCGTAGTTCCGTGGCGATAGCTGAACCAGTCGTCGGTGTCACATCCGAGGATGTTCAGATCGGCGGAGGCCAGCGGGATGTAGTTCTGGTCGAGCGGGGACGGGTCGATCGCGGTGGCGGCGGCCTGCCAGTTGGCCCTGCTGCGCCCGAAGAAGATGTAGCCCCGGCCGTTGCCGTCAGCCACCGGCGAGCCGATGAACAGGTCGTCGAAGCCGTCGCCGTTGATGTCACCGATTACTTCGACTGAACGCCCGAGTTGCAGGCCGCTTCCGCTGGGAGCACGGATCTCGACGTCAGGCTGGTCGGGCAACAGTGCCGAGCTGCGGCCGAAGTAGATGGACACCCGGCCGCGGTAGCTGTCGAAACCGAAACCGGTAACGGCTATATCAGGGATGTTGTCGCCGTCGAGGTCACCGCTTGAGACGTCAAACCCGAACAACTCTCCCGCCAGGCTGCGGTTCAGTTGCTGAGCGTTGGCGATATCGCCCCAGTTGGTGAGATCAGCATCGCCGTAGAATACGAAAACCGCACCCTGGTTGGTTCCGGCGCCGGAATCCAGGAAGACAGCGGAGACGACCAGATCGTCACGGTTGTCTCCGTCGAGATCACCGACTTTCCACATGTCATAGCCAAACGATCCTCCCGATGCCGTGCAGGTCACCTCGTTCCATAGGTTATCCACACTCACGTCGGTGTTGATCGGGCCCAGGTTGCCGAGTTCGTCGCTGGCGCGAAGGGCGAGGTGGTAGGTGTTCAAGGGCGGCAGCCACTGGGCCTGGAAGCTCTCGGCGCTGCCGGGTGACGCCGGGGTGATGGTGTTGGCGATGGTCTCGGCGGCGTCCCACTCCGCTTCCGTGGTGATGGGATCGCGCGACCAGCGGATCTCGTAGGCCGTGGCGCTCTGGCCGCTGGCACCGTCGTCGGCGACGGATGTCCAGTTCAGATCCACGTCGGCATGGCGGCTGGCAGCCGGGTCGGAACCCAGGGCCGCCGATAGCGTGATCTGGCCCGGAGCAACCACGTCGGCCTCCACCGTCATGGGCAGCACCGTCTGGTTGCCGGCGGCATCGGTGGCTATCACCTGGATGTTGTGCACCTGGTCGTGGGCAAGCTGCGTGTTGGTGAACGTCTGCGTGGCCGGCGAGGTGGTGAGGCTGGCCGGGGTGACGATGTCCGCGCTGCTTTCCTGGATGGTCAGCGTCACCGGGTAGACCGCCTGGTCGAAGTCGCCGTCGGTCACCGTGAAGGTGAAATCCATGTCGCAGGGAGCGTCGGCGATCTTGTCGGCGATTACCGCGATCCCGTCGACGTTGGGGTTGCCGCTCGAGGCCACGCACTGGACGCTGTCGGCACCCGGGACATCACGCTGGATTTGCGGCGGGACGAGATCCACCAGCTCCACCGTGAACGAGTCGGAGTTCAGGTTGCCGGCCCCGTCGTCGATCTCCACCGACACCGGGGTGCCCATCTCCTGGTGGACGAAGCCCACCCCGCTGAAGGTGGTGCAGCCGGAGGCATCCAGTGGCTGCGCCGAGCCTAACTGGCTGCCGCCCACGGTGAGCGTCACCGAGCAGCCGGGGCAGTCGGTGGAGCTGCAGCTGCTGGAGCAGGCCACGATGTCCACGGCAAGATTGGTGCCGTTGACCGTCCCCGAGGAGGCGTTGAAGCGCACGTTGGAGCCCGAGTAATCCTGGAAGGCGATGTCGCAGCCGGTGATGTCGACGGTGACGTTGTTGATGGTGTCCGGATCGGAAACGTTACCCGCCGGGTCGGTCACCGTGACGGTGATGGTCTGGCCGGTGCCCTCCAGCAGGTTGCAGGTGAATACGGTGGTGCCCGAGGCGTCGACGGGGACACTGCAACGGTCCCCGCCCACCGAGGACGACACCGAGATGTTCTGGGTGGAGTCGGTTCCCGTGGTGGTGCAGGTAAAGGAAACCGTCTGGTCGTTGAACACGCTGCCGTCGGCCGGCTCGGAACAGGATACGGTGGGCTTGATGGTGTCGACGAAGACGTCCAGCGGTGCCGAGGTGGTGGTGTTGCCGCACAGATCGGACACGCTGGCGGTCAGCGCGTGGTTGCCCTGTCCCATGGTCGCCTGCAAGGCCGCCGCCCCCCCGGAAAGCGCCGCCGTGCCCACCGAACCGGCATCCACCAGGAAATCCACCACCTGGCCGTCCTCTGCCGAGGACGTAACCGCGAAGGAGAAGTCGAGATCCGTGGTGGCCTGGTTGAGATCATCGGCCCATACCAGGGTGGTCTTCGCGGGGCTGGAGATGGCGATGCCGGGCGGCTGGGCGTCGACAGTAATGGTGAACTGGGCCTCGGGGTCGGTGATGGCCGGGTTGGCATCGTTGATATTGGGATTGCCGGCGGCGTCGGTCACCCGGGCGGTGAGATTGTAGTCACCGTCGGCCAGCGAGAGCGCGAAGCTGGCCACACCGCCGCTGACCGCGGCGCAGCCCACCGAGGTGCCCGGGGGCCAGTCGCGCAGCAGGCACAGCTGCCGGCCGTCCTCGACGCCGCTGACCGTCACCGTGGCGGTGAAGCTGCCCTCGGCCTGGGAGATGCAGCCGTTGCCGTCGGCGTCGGAGGTGACGCTCACCGACTGCACGTCGGGCGGAATGCTGTCGATGTGGACGGTGATCGGCGCCGAGTAGGTGCCCTGGCCGGGAATGTTCTCGGCGAAGGCCACCAGGGTGTTGTCTCCCTCGTCCAGGTTCACCCCGGTCAGGTAGGTGGTGACCCCGGTGACCGTACCGGCCCAAACCTCGTTGCCGTAACCCGAGCAGTGTCCCACCGGGTAGCCGGTGCCGGGACTGGCGCACAGCACCAGCAGGTCGCCCAGTGCAGTGTAGTGGGTCTCAACGTTGACCTGGGTCTGGAAGCCGGGGTCCGAGGACATGTCGGCGAAGACGTTGAAGCTCTGGTCGTCGTTGGGCCGGGTTATCAGCACCTCGGGCATCACGCGGTTGACCGTCACGGTGATGTTGTCGCTGTCGCTGTTGCCGGCGCCGTCGGTGATGCGGGCCCGCAGCTGCACGTCGAGCGGATCTGTCGAGGTGTCGTCACTGCTGACAATGGTGGCATTGTCGAAAAGGTAGGTGCCCGAGCCGGCCTCGCCGGCCGTGAGCACGTGGCCGGCCACCTGCTCGAAGGCCGCACCGCCCACGCTGCGTTCCAGCACCAGGGTGTCTCCCGCGGCGGCATCGGTCAGGGCACAGGTGACGTCCACCTGCATTCCCGCCGCCGCGCTCTGGTCGGCGGAGACGCCCAGCCGCGCCCCATCGCTGGGATCCGAGATGATCACGTCCGGGGCCACGCGGTCGACGGTGACGCTGATGGGCGTTGCCGAGGCGCAGTTGCCGGCCTTGTCGCAGGCCTGGGCGCCCAGGGTGTGGGTGGCCTGGTCGGCCAGGGTGACGGCGCTGAACACCGCCTGGCCGCCGCTGAACACCGGAGCGTCGCCGATGATCTCCGCCGGCTGGCCGTCGATGGTGAGTTCGGCCGGCTGGTCGTCCTCGACGGCGGCCGTCACCACCACCCGCACCTGGAAGCCTGCCTGGCCGGACTGGTCGACGGAAGCGGCATTGAAGACGGCCCCATCGGCGGGCTCCCCGATGGCCACCTGGGGCGGGGTGGTGTCCACCGTCACCAGGTTGGCCAGCGAGGTTCCCGTGGCGCCGGCCAGGCTGTCGCACGAGGCCCACAGCTCGTGGGAACCCTCGGCCAGCGTCAACTGCACGGTCACGTCGCCGTTGGCATCGGCCGTGCCCGCGGCATCTTCCGAGCCGGCGGCGCACTCGGGCGGCAGCCCTCCGGCCGGGTCGCGCCGGCACAGCCGGCAGGGCTGGCCGGATTCCACGTCGGAATCGATGGTGACGGACAGGGTGCCCTGCCCGGTGAAGGTGCCGTCGGCCGGGGTGGTGATCACCACCAGCGGCAAGCCGGTATCACCTACCACCAGCTGGATACTGCCCAGGCCGGCGCCGGCGGAGTTGTTGGCGCTGGCCCGCAGCTCGACATCGCCGCGCGGCAGCAGCACGTTGGTGAAGATGACGAACCCGGAGCTCAGGGTGTTCGATTTCACCGGGGCGCGCGCGTAGCCGTTGTCGAGCACCGTAAGCTCCACCGGGGTGCCGGCGGCCACGTTTTGTACCGAGGCGATGACGGTGTAGACCCGGTCGGCCTCGGCGATGGCCACCGGCTGGTTGGTGGGATCGGGATCGACGAAGGTGACGACGGGCGGATCGGTGAATACCTGCACAGCGACCGAGATGCTGGCCGGCTGGGCCGGGTTGCCGGCGGCGTCGCTCACCGTGGCCGTCAGGGTGTTGGCGATGGAGGCGCCGCTTTCGGCGCCCAGCACCACCTCGATGGCAGCGCTGTTGCCGGAGACGGTGCCCGAGTACTGGCGCGCGTGTTGTCCCGAGGAGTCGGTCCATTCCACGGTGACCGTGGCCAGTTGGCCGTCTTCGACGCCCTCGGTGGCCAGGTCGACGGTCAGTCCCGTGGTGTCCAGGGCGGAGCCGTCGGCCGGTGACACGAAGGAGATCGCCGGCGGGTGGCCGTCGACGGTTATCTCCACCGGCTGCGACTCCTCGCCGCTGTCGAGCTGGCAGCGCAGGGTATGCGGGCCGTCGGCGAAGGTGACCTCGTTGGTGGACTGGTTGCCCTGGATCACCAGGCCGGTGATGGGTTGCTGGCCGCTCACGTACAGGGTGAAGGTGGCGCCGTCGGAGACGTTCTCCGTGGTTACCTGCACGTCGTACTGCAGGTCGTTGGCGGGATCGCCGTCCTTGTCGTCGGCGGCCAACAGCACCGTCCCCGTAGCCGGGCTGGTCACCTGGCAGGTACGTTGCTCGGTCTCCACCGAGACGGTGTTGACGGTGCTCTGGATCTCATCACCGCAGGCGTTGCGACCCACTACCTGGATGGTGTACTGGCGCGTCTGCAGCAGGTCGATGTAGCGGAACTCGAACTCGCCGTCGGGGAAAAACACCTGCGGGCGCAGGGGCTCGTTCCCGGCCATGACGGTGGCGCCGTCGAGCAACAACTCCAGGTGGCCGTCGTCGGGTACCCCGCCCGAGGTGCCCCGCACCGCCACCTGGATGCCGGGGGTGTCCGGGTCCTGGTCGGCGGCGTCGGTGATGGTGAGTCCGTCGCGTGGAGCGGTTACCGCGGCCGCCAACTCGGTGGCGCACACGCTGTAGTTGTTGGTCAGCGAGCGGCCGGAGCGGCTGGGACCCTGGACGGTGGCATAGGCCATGACCTGCCCGTCGGGCAGGGTGGCCGGGAAGGACACCGAGCTGCCGGACAGGGTGGCGGTGGTGGTATCGGTGCCGTTCAGGTTCAGGGTGACGGTGGAACCCGCCTCGCAGGCGAAACGGCCGGCGCTGTCGGTCTCGACCGTCAGGGTGACCTGTACCCCGTCACTTCCGGGATCCTCGTCGTCGCCGGGACCGAACACCCGGCCGCCCGCGGGTAGCAGGCGCACGGCACAGCCGCCGGTATCGACGGTGAGAGAGATCTCGGTGGCTACCTGGTTCTGCTGGTTGTCG
>QMME01000283.1 GCA_003647095.1 Deltaproteobacteria bacterium | reverse complement strand
TGCTTGAACAGGGTGGACAGGTAGGTACGCATGTCCCGTTCGTCGTCGATGACCAGAATCAAGGCGGCCATGATTCACCTCCCCTCTTCACTTCTTGTCCTTCCCCAGAACCTGCCGGGCGGCGGGAGTGTCGATGGCATCCAGGACCCGCCTGATGGGCTCGGCCAGGCGGGGATCGTCAAGGGAAGCAGCCAGCAGGGTCACCTGCCGGGGTTGCCGCAGCCGGGCCAGCTGTTGCTCGGCCAGTTGCCGCAACTTCTGGTTGGGACTGGCCAGGGCCCGGCACAGGTATTCCAGGGCCAGTTCCCCGGCCTCCCCACCTCGGCGGGCGATGGCTCCCAGGGCCCGCAGGGCCTTTTCGCTGCGGCGGAACCGACCAATGGCCCTGACCACCTTGACATCACCATAGGTGGCCAGCAGGGCGTCCACCGATGCCTCGCTGTCGGCATCGGTATCGGGGCCGACCGACTGCCCTACCTCGTTCAGGTAGCTTTCGTCGGCAAACTGCTCCACCGCCAGGCGCCGGGCGGCCGGGTTGTAGGAAGTGTCGTTGGCGATGGCCTGGAGGATCTCCCTGTCGTGGATGCGCGCGAAGCAGGCCCCCATGAGTTCGTAATTCTTGCGCTTCTTGACGATCTCGGCCAGCAGTTGCTGGTTATCGATTCTGTCCACCGCGGCCAGGCGGGCATCGAGGAACTTGCCATCCAGGGCCACTCGCTGCAGGGCGGCATCGTTCGTCAACCTCTGCACCGCGGCCAGGCGCACCCGGGGTGAATCGTCCCGGCAGGCCAGTTCCACCAGTAAATCGCCGTCGTCGCTGGCAGCCACCGCTTCCAGCCGTACCCGGGGATCCGGGTGACGGTGTTTCTTCCTGAACCAGCTCATGTTGCCACCCTGGTCAGTGGAACTCCCATTCCAGGAACCCCTCCTTGACATCTACCATGGCGTTGACGATCAACTCCACCAGCCCTCCATAGAGGATGTGGCAACGATCCCAGGCCTGATAGTAGGTCAGCAAATCGCGAATCTGTCCCTTGCAGTTGGAGCAGGGGGCACAGACGTACTTGTTGGTCTCGGGGCCGATGCAGTCCTGAAAGGCGTTCAGGATCTGAGCGAACTTCTTGCGCCCGGAGATGCGCATGCGCCAGTCGGGGAAGTTGTTCGATTGCATGATGGCAAAGCCGCTGCCGCCGCCGCAGCAATAGTTGTCGACCCCGTGCGGCTCCATCTCGCGGAAGCGGGGAGCGATCTTCTTCAGGATATTGCGCTGGGGCATGACGATACCCATGGAACGCGCGATGTTGCAGGGGTCGTGCAGGGTTACCGGAAAATCGTTGCGGCGCGGATCGACCATGATCTTCTCGTTGCATACCAGGTCTTCCATGAGCGTAAGCGCGCTCTCCCGGGGAATATTGCATTGCTCGATCCACATGCGGTCGCCGGTGGCCATGAAGGCCTTGTGGGCATGTCCGCACTCGCCCATGACCACCTTTTTCACCCCCAGCTTCCTGGCCACCTCGGCGTGCTTGAGAGTCACCCGGGTGTATTGCACATCATCGTAGAACAACCCGTAGTTGACCGAATCATAGCCCACCAGGTCGCCGGAGATGGTCCAGCTCAGCCCGGCCAGTTCGAAGAGGATGGCGAAGGCCTCGAGGTTTTCCGGCCAGGAGAGGAACTCGCCGGCGTTGTGCATGATGAGGATATCGGCGCCTTCCCGGTCGACGGGAATCTTGATCTTCATGCCGGTGCGATCTTCGATGTCTTCCTCGGCGAACTCGAGGATATCGTCGAGGGCCTTCCTGTTGATGCCCGTCGAGGACCCCACCGTGAGCTGCTTCATGGTGCCGTCGTCGTGCAGTTCGGCCGGGGACCAGCCCAGCTCCTGGCTGAACAGCTTGCGGATCTCGCGAGTGACCAGGCCGTTGTCTACACCCATGGGACAGTGCTGGGCGCAGCGGCGGCACAGCGTGCAGCGATAGGCCAGCTCGGCCAGGCGGGCCAGCAGGGGCCAGTTGACCTCCATCCCGTTCGCCCCGGTGAAGCGGGCCAGTGCCCGCCCCAGCCCGGAACGGTTTTTCTGGGCCAGACGCCTGATGACCTCGGCCCGGAACAGGGGCCGGTAGATCTCGGCCCGGCCACTGGACTCGAATATCGGACAGGCGTCGGCGCAGGTATTGCAGCGCACGCAGCTTTCCATGGCCAGCAGCCACGGCTGCAGGAAGGTCCAGTTGTCCTCCCGGGAAAACAGCTTCTGTAGTCCGTCCAGGAACTTCCCGGCCGCCCGTTCCTTCTCCTGCTCGCTGGCCGGCGAAGCCACCTTGAGGCCGATGAAGCCATCGAGCGAGGTGTCGGCGGCCGCCAGCTTGGCCTCGGACAGCGGCTTGATCGGCTCGTCCCGCCAGTCTTCATAGGGGGGAGGTAGCGGCGGCAGCTTGTCGAAGTCGAGATCCACAAGCTGCTTGGCGTCCAGGCCGATATCCTGGGGACGTACTTCCTGTGGTTTCCTGGCCCGCTTCATTTCTTCACCTCCTCGACCCCCTGCAGATTCGTACCCACCTCGGCCCAGCTCTTACCCTGCTGGATGTGCCGGGCCGACCAGTTCAGGCGATAGGCGAACACCTGCTTGAGCTGACCCTCGATACGGCCGCCCCGGGTATTGGGCTCGTCGGCCCAGCGCACATCGTGGTAGAGGAAATACTTGGCCACGAAGTGAGCCATGCGGGTGAGGGGGATGTAGGCCACCAGCAACGCCCCGGCCACCACCTCCACGGCCAACAACGTCGGCAGTGGTCGGGGCCGGGAGAAACCAATCACGGAAGCCAGGTACCCGGCCAGTCGACCGAATCCGGGATCCGTGGTGGCCTGGGCGATGAGCGCCACCACCGCCACCGCCAGGATGAACAGCAGGTTGATATACTCCGCCGGAGAACTGTAGCGCCGGATCCCACCATCGAAGACACGGCGCAGCAGCAGCCCCAGCGCTCCCAGGATCAGCAAACCCAGGCCTCCGTACCCGCTCAGGTACACCAGCCAGGAGAAGACGTCGCCCACCGTTCCCCGCAGCGCCGTGCCGGTATTTATGAGGATCCCGGCCACCAGCAGCAGCAACAACCAGCCGATGAGCAGGTAGAGGCCCAGGTGGAAGGGAAAGGAAAAGAACCACAGCTTGCGATTGTGGTGCCATACACCCTTGAGCAGCGCGATCTCGGCCAACATCTGCCGTAGCTCACCGATGCGATCCAGCCGGCGGGGTTTCTTCCACCACTCCAGTTCCTCGAAGATCGATCCTCCCCACGCCGCCCGGCCCTTTTCGTGCGGCACCGGGTACAGTTCCCAGCGCAAGTGAATGGGAGTGGTGGCGTATTTTACCACCCGTGCCACCACGGCCGCCACGAAGACGACTGCCGCCACATAGGTCACCACCAGCACCACTAGCATCTTCTACCTCCTTGATCCCGTTTGCGTTTGTGTCCCGGACGGGCCCGGTCTCAAGACTTCGGCGGCAACGCTGGCCAGGAAATCCTCGGAGAGAATGTCTGCCAGGCTGTAGCTTTCCAATATCTCGTTGATACGAGCGTTGATCAGGGCCCACAGGCCCCGGCAATTGCAGTACGCGGAAAACAGGCAATGGCTGGCATCACGGGCACACTCGGTCACCTCGACGGGACCAACGGCGGCAGCCATGATCTCGGCCACCTTGATCTCGCTGGCGCTACGAGCCAGGCGGTAGCCACCGCCCCGGCCGGACACGGAACGCAGCAGCGAGGCGTTGCGCAGCGGACCCACCAGCTGTTCCAGGTAACGACGTGACACCCCGCAGCGACGCGCAACGTCCCCCAGCCCCACCGGGGCATCATCGGCCGAGAGGCGGGCAATGGCCACCATCATGCGCAGCGAGTACCTCGCTCTCGTCCTTATTTTCATGCCGGTGCCTCCACTATTATATCCTACTACTCCAATAGGAGATATATGTCAATAGCAATCAATACCGCTCATTCATATAGAATATTTCTATGAATCCAATAAAGACAACGACCGGCCAGGGCGGCCTACATGAACGTTACTTCTTGATCTACAAGGGAATATTAGATTACGGCTTTTGCTCCCCGCTTTTTGTCGAAGACAGCAGCCTGAAAATCAACACCGAACCAAGTGCCGCACCCAGCAGGTAGAGCAGGCCCTGGACATGCTCGCCCAGCAACAGGCGACCCACGCCGAAGAGTATCCCGTAGAGCACGAAGACCGACACCAGCCAGGCCAGCAGGTCCCGGCCCAGGGATGCCCGGCCCGGGCCCCGCCCCCCCAGCGCGGCGATCCGTCTCCATCCCCAGGAAGCAGGTGATACCTTCTGGAAAAAGCGCAGCAACACAGCCTCGTCCACCGGGGGGGTGAGAAACGTCACCGCCAACCAGCCTGCCGTGGAGAAGGCCGCCGTCACCAGCAGGCGGATGGGGTACTTCATGTCCGGGGCCAGCAGCGCCAGCAGCAGGGTAGCCAGTGAAGACGAGACCCAGGCGGCGATCTCCGACCAGGCGTTCACCCGCCACCACAACCACCTGGCGATGTACACTCCCCCGATACCGGCGGTCAGCTGCCAGAGCAGTTTCCAGGCCCCGGAAATCGACTGCATGAGATAGGCCACCACGAGACCGATGAGCATCAGCAGGACACTGGCCCAGCGGGCCGCCCGCACATAGCATTTTTCATCCAGGCCGGGTCGCAGAAAACGCTTGTACAAATCGTTGACCAGGTACGACGAACCCCAGTTCAGGTGGGTATCGATGGTGGACATGAAGGCCGCAAAGAAGGAAGCCACCAGCAGGCCCCGCAGCCCGGCCGGCAGACAATCGGCAATCATCCGGGCGTAACCCAGCTCGGGATCTTTCTGAAACCAGGCGGCACCACCGTAGGCCACCAGCGCCGCCATCCCCACCACTATCCAGGGCCAGGGACGCAGGGTGTAGTGGGCAACGGCGAACCACAGGGTGCCGGCCCGGGCGTGGTTTTCGTCCCGGGCGGCCAGCATGCGCTGCGCCAGGTAACCACCGCCGTCGATTCCCTTGTTGGTCCACCAGCCAACCGATATATAGATCAAAAAAGCCACGTACAGTTCGCTTCCGGTTTGCGGCCACAGCGACAGGGTGGACGGTTCCAGCTTGTCCAGCAGTTGCGCCAGGCCTCCCACCCGGTCGACGGCAAAGAAGGCCAGGGCCAGGGACCCGACCATGGCGATGACGAACTGCACCAGGTCGGTCACCACCACTCCCCAGAAGCCGGACAGCACCGTGTAGGCCAGGGCCACTGCCAGGCACAGGCCCAGCGCCGGCAGCTTGGGGAAAGCGAACAGGGCCCCCAGCAGCTTGGCCATGGCCAACATCACCCAGCCCATGACGATGGCGTTCATCAACACGCCCTCGTACACGGAGCGGAATCCCCGCAACAACGACGCCGACCTTCCCGAATAGCGGATCTCTATCAGCTCCAGATCGGTCACCGTCCCCGCCCGTCGCCACAGCCGGGCAAAAACGAAGGCCGCCAGCAAGTGGGCCAGGGCCAGGTTCCACCACAACCAGTTTCCGGCAATACCGTTCTCGGCCACCAGCCCGGACACCGCCAGGGGAGTATCGGCGGCAAAGGTCGTGGCTACCATCGAGGTTCCCAGCAACCACCAGCTCAGGTTGCGGTCAGACACGAAGTAAGATACCGCCGACCGGCCCGCCCGGCGCGATAACCACACCCCCGCCGCCAAGGCGAATACGCCGTAGAGGGCTACGATACCCCAATCCC
>QMME01000282.1 GCA_003647095.1 Deltaproteobacteria bacterium | reverse complement strand
CTTCACCGGCCTGGCGGTCTGGCGGGAGGGTGGCCTGGCCGGCAAGCTGCTGCACCTGGCCGCGGCGGCGGCGCTGGCGGGGGGGGTCTACTTGCTGGCCTGTCGCCTGCTGGGAGTGCAGGAAATGAAATTGCTCTTCGCCCGTCGCCGGGGTGTCGGAGACAACGAGTGACGGCAGGCGCCGTCAGCGTGCTTCGCGGATGTAACCGCTTCTGATCAGGTGCAGCAGGGCCTGGTAGGTTTCCAGGTCGGGCAGCAGGCTTTCGTCGAGGATGGCGTCCACCCGGCCGTGGTTGTGCACCGCCTGCAGGACGTCCAGTTGATCCGGTTCCAGGTCGCGCAGGGCCGGGCTCATGGGCTTGGCCAGGGCGTAGCGGGTACCGGGAGCCGGCAGATGATCCTTGATGCGACCCAGTTCGTCCATGGAGCGCATGGCATCCATGAGCAGCCCCTCGGTGCTCTCGTCCAGTTCCACCATGAACTTCTCTTCCGAGGGTCCGGTCAACTCGAAAAAGCCCTCCGTCCAGCCGACGATGCGGTTGAAGGCTTTTTGCGGGCCGATTTCGTGGCGATTGTCGATGCTGGCGTAGTAGACCTTGCCCTGGCGCAGGTACACCTTGCCTTCGTGATCGTTGGAGCGCACCACCAGAACGCCGCTTTTCTTGCTGGTGGAGAAAAGCTGCAGCAGGTCGGGTATCGGTACCTCGTCGATGCGCCCGGACATGGGGCTGGAGGCGCGACCCTTGCTGGCGGCCACCTGCTCCATCATGCTCTTGACCTCATCGTCGCTGTAGGACTTTCGGCCGGCGTCTTCTTCCAGTGCCACCAGCTTGAGAATGGAGGTACCGATGAGGATGCGATCGCCTTCCTTGAGCCTGGCCTTGCGAACCTTTTCGCCGTTGACGAAAGTGCCGTTGGTGGAGCCCAGGTCCTGGATGACGATCTTTCCCTCGGCGGTGGAGATCTTGGCGTGCTTGCGGGAGACCATGTCTTCCACCAGCACCATGTCCATGTCGGAGCTGCGGCCAACCACGATTTCCCGCCCGGGCTTGAGCGGGAACATGCCTCCCTGGTACTTGCCGGAAATGAATTTCAGGGCAAAACGCCTGCCGTCGCTATCGTTGAAATCGGACATGACCTCGACTCCGTACTGGGGTGGCGATTGGTCTCATTCTAGCATCCTGGCCCGCGTTGGCAAGAAAGCACGTCCGGCGGGCTTTCATTCCTTTTCGGGCCTGTCGATCAGCTTCATGTACATCTGGCAGCTGCGGTTCTCCGGATCCTGTCGCAGCACTTCCTGCCATTCCGCCAGCGCTTCGCTGGTCCGGCCCAGCGAGTACAGGGTCACACCCAGGTGAATGCGGGCGTTGATGAATCCGGGTTGATCCTGGATGATGCGCCGCAACTGTTCTATGGCCTGGTCGGCCTTGCCCTGGTCACGCAACGCCTGGGCCAGCTTGAGACGGATGTCCACGAAACCAGGGCCCAGTTGCAATGCCTTCATGAATTCCTGCTCGGCCTTGTCGTAGAGGCCGGCCGTCTGGTAGACCTCGCCGATCTCGGAATACATGTTGGCGATCTTGCCGCGCACGAAGGGATCCAACTCACCGGGAGGGACCCGGGCAGCCGACAGGGCCTGGTTGAAAACCTCCTTGGCGTCGTTGTAGCGACCCAGGTCGTTATAGGTCACCGCCAGGTTCAGGGCCGCCTCGGTGTAGCCGGGGTTGATGGCCAGCGCCCGCTCGAAGTGATGCTGGGCCTTGGAGAACAGCCCCCGGTCGTGGAAGATCACTCCCAGCATGTTGTGCACGTCGGCGAAGTTCTCTGCCTTCTCCAGTACCCGGGTGAGGTAGCTTTCCGCGCGCGAGTATTCCCTCTTGCGGTAGGCCTCGCGACCCAGTTTCAACAAATCCCTGGTCTGTTCGTCCAGCATGCCTTGGCCTCTCCTTGCCTGATTCGAAGTTCCCCGGGGAACCTCGAAAAGCTGTTTTCACCCGTCCTAGCCCAAGCCGCCGGCTATTCGCCAGCGCGAGGCCTGATAGAGAAGCTGTATCTTCTCCCGGCCCTTGATCTGCTTTTTCCGGTCTCCCACACCCAGGATCAACAGGTATGACTGAATGACCGTTGCCCGCTGGCGCCCGGCCTCGATGACCAGGTCGTTCACGACCAGTGCCCGCTGGGGACCGTGCTCCAGGTCCGACTCCAGCCGTTGCAGCAGCTGCTTCCGGCTGCCGCCCGGACCCTGGTAGTCTTCCGAGATGACGCGGCGCAGGCGGCCCAGGTCGCTTTCTTCCAGTCCCAGCCTTCTTTCCCGCAAGGTGTCCAGGATGCCCCGGGGAACTTCCAGCAGGCCGGAGGTTATCAACCAGTTGCCGGCAACCTCCTGCAGGGTGATGACCTGCGGCCCGGAAAAGCGGAAACGGCGCCCGGAGATCTGCAGGTGGCTCTCCAGCCGGTCTTCCTGCAGGCGCTCGTCCTGCCAGCGGACATCGAGTTGGCCGTAGACCGTGAACAACTGGCGCAGATCGTCCTCCAGCCGACCCCGTCCTCCCAGGGTGTCCAGGTAGCCGGGATCGGTGTCGAGCATGATGGCCCCGGCATCGCGCCGCTGGCAGGCGCTACGCAACTTGTCGAGCAGGCCCAGGGGACCGGAGCGCTGCTGTACCGCGCAGGAGAATGAAACCACTGCCAGCAGTTCCAATAGTACCAGCCACTGGTGCTGCCGGCTGACCGGGATGCCCGGGAAACGGGCCGGTGACGGCGTACTACTCACTTCTTGTGCTCTCCCGACTTGCTGTTTTCCGGTTTCTGTCCTGGTTTCCCGTCCACTGGTTTCCCGCCCGCGGTTTTTTTGCCGGTTGACTGTTTGGCCTGGGCTTGGCGCTGAACCTGCCGTTGCACCTGCTGCAGAAGCTGCCGGGCATCGTCGGCGTACCGGCCTTGCGGAAAACGACTCAGCAACTGGGAGATGGCCTTGGTGGCCTCGCCGGGCTGCTCCAGTTCAACCAGTGCCTGGGCCTTACGCATGAGGGCTTCCTCGTCGAAGCCTACGCCCGAGTACTTGCTCAGTATCTCGTCGGCGCGCCAGACCACCGCCTGGTAGCGCCGGCGGCTGCGGTAGAAGTCCAGCACGTACATGGAGCGCTGGGCCATGCGCTTGAGGCACTCGGCCAGCATGCGCCTGGCTTCCTTGGCCTTTTCGTGCTGGCCCCAGTTCCTGAGGTACTTGCGCAGCTTGTTGATGGTGATTACCGTCTCGGCCTGGTCCATCTCGTAGGCCGGTGGGATCAGGAACCAGTCCGAGGGAATCTTCTCGAAGTGACAGGCGGCGACCTGGAACATGGCGTAGGGCACCCGGGGGTGGCGCGGGTGCAGCTTGACGAAGTTCTCGTAGGCCTCGGCCGCTTCCAGGTACTTGTCCCGCTTGAAGTAGCAATCGGCCAGGTAGAGATCGGCCTCGATGGAGTACTTGGAATAGGGGAACTTGTTCTTCACGAACTTGAAAAACTCGATGGCCTCGAGGTAGTCCTCGTCGTCGAAGGCCTTCTTGCCCTTGATGAAGTTCTCCCGGGCACTGGTGCGGTAGGTGACCGGCTTGCGCCGTTCCGGGCCGCTCTGGCAGGATGCAATCCCCAGGGCCAGCACCAGCACCACTATCCATTTGACCTGTCGAATGGCCATCTCCTGTCTCCCAGGCTGCGCGGTTACCACCGGGCCAAGGGCACGTTAGCACGGCCTTTTCCTGCGCGTCAACGGCGGTTACAATAGCGTTGTCGTGGAGAAAGCGCAAACGCAACCGCGAGCGGACAGTGAAAGAAGCCGGCTCCGGAATTACCGGCCCGCCCTCCTGGTGGCGCTGCTGCTGCCGCTGTACCTGGCGGGCGGCTACGGCGGTATCCGCTCGCCCGACGCCGAGCTGCTGTTTCGCACCGCCCGGTCGCTTTCCCGGCTCGAGGTTCCGGCGGTGGCGGAACCGCTGTCCGGCTGGCCCGAATTCGGCCTGGCCCCGGGCGTGGACGGACGTTACTACGCCATCTTCGGCCCCCTGCAGCCGTTGCTGGCTGCCGGGCTGGTGGGCCTGAACCACTTGCTGGTGGAGCTGGCCGGTTGCCGGCCGCAACCCTGGTTGGGGCCCAGCCACTACCTGCCGGGGGGGATGGCCGCCTTCCTGAAAGGGGAGGCCGCCGCGCCCTGCCGTCCCCATGCCGAGCGCTTCGCGGCCACCTGGTTCAATGCCCTGGTGACGGCCCTGGCGTCGCTGCTGGTGTTGCTGCTGGGGCGGCAGCTGGGCCTGGTGCCGCCGGCGGCCTGGCTGGCCGGGTTGCTGTTCGGACTGGCCACTCCCGCCTGGGCCTATGCCGGCACCTTCTTCGCCGAACCGCTGGCCGACCTGGGCTTGCTGCTGTGCCTGTGGCTGCTGCTGCGGGAGGCGGCCCGGGCCCGCCGGCAGAGCCGGGTGCGGCCGCTGCCGGCGCTGCTGGCCGGGGCGGCGCTGGGACTGGCCGGTACCGCCCACCTCTCGGCCTGGTTGCAGGTGCCCTTCCTGGCGGGCCTGGCCGTGGTCGAGCTGCGACCGCTGGGCCGGCGCGCCTGGCCGGGGCTGGGCCTGGCGGCGGCGGCGGCGCTGCTGGTGGTCCTGGTCCTGGGCCTGTACAACTGGGCCCGCTTCGGTGACTGGCTGGAGACGGGGCGCTCGGCGGCGGGTGGCCTGTACCTGGCCAATCCCTACTCCGGTCCGGGGAACTTCTGGCGCGGCCTGTGGGGATTGCTGGGCGGTGCCGGCAAGGGCCTGCTGTGGTACTGCCCGCTGGCGGTGGCCGGCCTGGCCTGCTGGCCCCGGCTGCTGCGGCGTTCCCGCTCCCTGGGCTGGTGGTTGCTGGCGGCGATGCTGTTCCGCCTGTTGCTGCTGGCCGGGCGTTACGAGTGGCACGGGGGCTTCTGCCTGGGTCCACGGCACCTGTATCCGCTGTTTGCCATGCTGGCGCTGGCCTGCGGTTGCTGGCTGAGCGACCAGCTCCAGGCCGGCTCGTTGCGCCGGCTGCGCCTGGCCGCGGCCGCCGGGCTGCTGCTGGCGGCCCAGCAACTGTACTTCGCCCTGGGAGAGGTGTTTTCCCTGCTGCATGCCCTGCGCGCCGGACAGGCCGCCCGGGGAATCGATGTCTTTGCCGGGGATCATCTCTACCTCGACTGGCAGTACTCGCCCCTGTGGCGCCTGGCCGGATGGCGGCCGGCTCCCTTCTGGCTGCACGGCGGCGACTGGCCGGTGTTGTTCCACCTGGCCTGGTTGCTGCCGCTGCTGGCGTTGCTGTGGACGCTGTGCTGGTGGCCGTTGCTGCGCCGGGCCCGGCCGGGAAAGGAGCCGGCTTGAGCGATGAACGACGAGGGCCGCCGCCGGCCTTCCTGGTCGACCACATGCTGGGACGGCTGGCCCGCTGGTTGCGGGCCTGTGGTTGCGACTGCCTCTGGCGTGCCGCCGGCGATGACCGCGATCCCGTGGAGACGGCCCTGGAACAGGGCCGGGTGTTGCTCACGCGCAACCGGCAGCTGCTGCGCCGCCGGCGTATCGGCCCGCACCTGCTGGTGGCCAGCGACCACCTGGAACGGCAGCTGCTGCAGGTGCTGCTGGCCTACGACATCGATCCCCTGGCTGCTCCGCTAAACCGCTGCCTGCGCTGCAACAGTCTGCTGCAGGCGGCCACGGCCGAGCAGGCCGGCAACCGGGTTCCTTACCACGTGCTGCAGGCCGGCCTGCCCCTGGCCCGCTGCCCCGACTGCGACCGCTTCTACTGGCCGGCCAGTCACGCCGGGCGCATG
>QMME01000281.1 GCA_003647095.1 Deltaproteobacteria bacterium | reverse complement strand
GCCATGAATTCGTGACTGGGGGGAAACGACGCCCCCACGCCACCAGTCAGGTTGTTCCATCTGTCGTCCTGGTGGGTCAGCAACCTCATTCCGGGCACGGGCTTCATGCCTTTTTGGTCGATGTAGTCCACGAGTTCCTGGACCTGGGCCATGGTCAAGGCCGCATCGTTGAACCGGAACCTGCCGTCGTTGACCAGGGTCGGACACTTGATATGGGTCAGCCAAAAACTGAGCATCACGTGGGTGAAGTGGTTCACGGCACAAAGGTCGATGACCTGCTTGTATGTCGCCATGCTGGTGGTGCCTCGCATGTTGAGCATGAACATGATCACGGGCAGGCGATCGCCAGGCCTCAGCGGTGTGGTCGACACACCGGACGTGGTCTGATCCTCCTCACAATCCAACCCCACGGCATGGTACCCTTCCTCGCAGTCACAGCTTGCCTGCCCATCGGTCACCACACATTCACCATGGCCCGAACAGGTGACGCCGTCACAGGGATCGCTGGAGGCGACGACCACCTGCCGGGTCTCGGTGCGAACGGAGGCCCCGCTGCTGTCGCGGGCCAGCGCGTAGTACTCGTAGGTGCCGTTGGCCAGCCCGGAGAAGCGGCGGGAAAAGGTCCGCCCGGCCGCCTCCCGGGCCGCCTGGATCTCCGCCGCGGAAAGGGCCCGGGAGTGGATCCGGAACTCGTCGATGCTTCCCTGGAAGAAGTTGCCCCAGCCGTCCTCGCCGAGGACCAGGTGCTTGCTGGAGGACTTCACCCCGGCGGCGGGCGCCGAGTCCTTTTTCTCCCCGTCCAGGAAAAGGGCCACTTCGCTGCCGTCGCCGGTAACCGCCAGGTGGTACCAGCGCCCGCTTTCCAGGCTCTGGCCGGTCGACAGCCAGACGCCGCCGGAGGCGGTGTTGAGGTGGAAGCCGAGCCGGCAGGCATCGGGGGAGCCGTAGCGCAGCTGCCAGCTCCAGTCTTGCTGGTCGCCGTCGGCCTGGGCCGCGATGCCGGCGTTGCCGGGGGTGTCGGCACCGGCGCAGACTTCCTGGGAGACGGCTGGCCGGAGCCAGGCCTCGATGGTGAAGCTGGCGGCGAGCTGGAGCGAGGAAGCGAAGGGGATCACCAGCCGGTCGTCCTGCCCGTCGAGTCGCAGGGCCTGGCCGAACTTGCCCGCTGCCAGCTCGGCGCCGTTTTCCCGGACGCCGTTGTTGGTGTGGCGGGATTCGTCGGCGACCTGCGAGCCGTCGCCGGTGTCGAAGCTCCAGTAGCCGGCCAGGGAGCCGGCGAAGTCGAGGCAGGCCGCCGCCGGCAGGCCGGAGGAAACCTGGACGGCGATCTCGGTCCAGTTGCGATCCACCCGGGCGGCGTCCTCGTCGGTGGGGGCGACGAACTCGATGGACAGGTCGCTCTGGATGCAGTCGTCATCGTCGTTCGCGGTGCAGCCGTCCGGGCAGCAACCGTCACCGTCGTTGCAGGCGGTCAGGGGCAGGTAGACACAGGCGGCGGTGCAATCGGCGGCGCTGCCGTTGAGCACGTCCTCGGTGCAGGGATCGCCGTCGTTGCAAGTCACAGGGCAGTCGCCGTCGCAGGTCTCCCCGGGATCGAGTCGACCGTTGCCGCAGTTGCTGGCGTCCACGCACAAGCCGGCCCGGCATACCAGGCCTCCCAGGCAGTCGCTGTCCAGGAGGCATTCAGGGGAGTTGGCTTCGTCACCGCCGCATCCGGCCAGCACCAGGGCCATGAAAACCACCGTCCAGCAGGAGTGTTTTTTCATGTTTTTCCTCCCTTCAGTATGCTCAAGGCCTCTGCAGGAACAGGTAGCAAGATCGGCGCCAACCGGCAGCCCGGTGAAAATGCCGTTATTTCAGGAAGGTATGTTCGACGGGGGAAGGCGCCTGGCGGCGGGAAGGCGTTGTGGACGCCAGTTACGGCGCTGCCGGCGTCACCGGGAGGGAGAGGGCCTTCTTCCCGGTCCGCCCATTGCCGGGAGGGTTCGGCGCTGCCGTGGTTCGGGGAAGCAGGGGCGGGGAGTGGCGGTCGCCGCCGGGTAAAACTCGCGATCAGGGAGTGGTGTACAGGGGCGGATTGCTGGCGACGAAATCCTCGAAGGAGGAGAAGTGGCCGCCGGTGAGCATGTGCGTGGCCGTCCAGCGGGTGGTTATCCGCTTGGTCACGCTGTATCCCACGTCACCGTAGACCCCGTAGCCGGGCGGACCGTACCTCTTGTCGGCCCCCACGTTGATGACGAATCTCGCCAGGTGGCGGTCATCCACGCCCTGGGGATCGTACTTGACCAGCCGGGCCCAGACCTGGGTGAGCTGAGCGAGAACCGGTTGGCCGACGGTATCCTGGATATTCTTGATGCTGGTCACCGGCCACCCGTGATCCCAGAAGGCGTAATTGGGTACCGAGATTCGGAACCCGGCGGCGGACAGTCCCTTCCTGACCTGGTAGGAAGCGTGCGCTTGCCTGACGTTGCTGTCGATGCCGGGACAGCCCAGGTCTCCCGGAAAGGCGTCGTTGGGATTGGGGAAGTTGTAGCCGTCGTTTTCCTTGTCCTCGAAGGCCAGGAACCAGGTGCCGTCGGCCAGCAGCCACCAGTTGCGGATGGTGCCGATCTCCACGGCGGTGTTCACGGAAGTTCCCAGGCCCAGCTCGCATCCCGCCGCCGTTACCGGCGCCTCCCGGGCCACGACGTACCAGGGATTGGTCCATTCCACGTTCATGTGGGGATAGTCCCTGAGAATCGGTGCCTGGTACATGTCGTAGTACGAGGAGAGTCCTTCGGGCACCGCGGGGTCGCTGATGCCGTCGAAGGGAACGTTGGAGTCGTCCCAGATGTCCCGCAAGGTGGGCTCGACGATCTCGTCGCTGGCTTCGGGCACCACCCGGACGGTGCGCACGACCTCCTCCGCCTGGTTGCCGGCCGAATCGGAAACGTTGTAGGTCACCAGGTATCGACCCGGGACGCCCACGTCGACGGGATTGTCGGTCACGATCCTCTCCGTGATGTCACCATCGACGTCATCGAAGGCCGTGGCACCGGCGTCCTGGTAGGTGGTCCCCTGTACGACGTCGACCGCTGGACTTCCCAGCAGCGTGATCACCGGGGGAACGGTGTCCGGCTCCTCCGCTCCCTCGCAGATTTCCCCGGCATCCTCCATTCCGTTGCCGCACTTTTCCTCGGGTACAGCAGTTCCCCCGCATGCCGGGGCCAGGAATCCACATGCCGCCATTACCAGAAATAGACCGAGTCGTCTCATGAACCTGCCTCCTCCCTCGTCGAGACTGAAGGACGGACCGCTCGTACTCCAGATAGGTAACGCAAGAATCGTACCAGGTCGCTCCTCCCGGCGCCGGGGAGGGAACGGCCCGTGAGTAAGGCGGAAAACGCCGGCCGGGGGAGGGGAGCACCGGCTGTCCGGCGCCGGGAGCGCCACTTGCCGGGGATGCTGGCGCTGGGCACGCCACCGGTCTCCGCCCTGCGACCACCCCCGGTCGGCAACCCCCGGCGCGAGCACTACCCGCCGCTGCGAGGGCGGCAGTCGTTGGAAGTGATCGTTGAAACCGGACCGTTACGGGCGCCGCCGGGCAACCAGCAGCATCCAGCCCGCCAGCAGCAGCAACAGCAGCGACAGGGGCGACGGGGTGTCTGCCCGGCAGCCGCAGTCGCCGGAAATCTCCGTGTCGCTTTCCGCGTCCGACCCGGCTCCGTCGCCTCCGTCCGCGCCCGCGTCCACTGCGCCGTCGGCACCGTCGTCCGGCCGTTGGACGCCGTTATCGGCACCGGCATCGGCACCGGCATCGGCACCGGCATCGGCACCGGCACCGGCATCGGTACCGGCATCGGCACCGGCATCGGCACCGGCATCGGCATCGACGCCGGCATCCGGTTCGCCACCCAGGGTGGTGAACTGGTGGTCGTCGGAAACCACCTCGACCCCGGCCACGTCCCAGCCGTGTACGCGGTAATGGTAGGTCGTGGCCGGGCTGAGCCCGGCGAGCGGCTGGGTGTGATCCGCGTAGTTGAAACTCTCTTCCTTGGTGGTCCAGTTCCCGTAGCCGGTGTCCCGGCCGTATTCCACCTGCCCCTGGGCATGCTGGTTGAACACGAAGTGGACGTGCGCCGATGTTGCGGTGATGTCGATCGCCTCGACGGAGAGGATACGCAGCGGCCCGGAGTCGTCTTGGGTCCATACCTTGACTTCGTAGGGGGCGAGGGTGACCGGTTGCAGGGTCCCGCCGACGACCGCGGCGGGGCTACCGGCGGTCGAGCCCCAGGGGATCAGCGGGCCGTCGGCGACTTGCCCTTCCAGGGAAACGCTCACGGTGTTGCCGGTGTTCAGGTTGTTCACCAGCACCACCCAGTTGGTTCCCGAACGTTTCCAGATCGCCAGGTAGACATTGGCGGCGTCGGCGCCGGCGATGGGCGTGGGGTGGTGAGCCGGCGCAACCGCATCGACGAACTGGCGAACCTCGCTCACCACCGGTGCGAAGGTGTTGGCGAACCACTGCGCCCCGCCGGGAGAACGCAACCCCTCGTAATGCGAGTACCAGCCCAGGCCCCGGGCCCCCAGGGCGATGCTGGCGTAGCACCAGTAGCGCAGCTCTTCCGCGACAGGCAGGCGTGAGGGCGTCTGGGGACGGAACACCTGCCAGTTGAAGGACTGCAGGATGGGAATCACCGGCTGGTCGTCCAGCGCCAGGGCCCGGGCGAGAAAGTGCATGGGAATGGTGATGTCCTGCAGGGGAAAGGGATCGTTGTTCTCCACGGGATAGTGGTCGGTCATGAGCATGTCCTGCGCACCCTGGTAGGCGGTCCAGTGCTCGGACCAGGCCTCGGCGTTGGCGACCAGCACCTCCGGGGTTTCTTCCTTGATGGCCGTGTAGAGCCGTGTCAGGTCGTCCACGGTCACCCCGGCCAGATCCGGCTCGTCGGCCAGGTACCAGAACCCCAGGGCCGGGTGGTTGCGGAACTGGCGTACCAGGTTGCGGATCTGCTCGACCCCGTCCGGCTCCTGCGCCCATTTCACCCCGTTGAGGTTGACCATCACCCGGAGACCGTTGGCGGCGGCGGAGTTGAAGAATTCCTCACTGGGATAGGCGTAGGTGTGTACGAAATCGATTCCCATGGCCCGCATGCCGTCGTGGGTGCCGAGTTCCGCCGACATCATGATGATGGGGAACTCGTCGGAATCCGCCTGCAGCGGGGTTGCCAGTACCGGCAGCGTGCAGAAGAAACAACATGCCCACAGCATGAGGCCGGAACGCCTAACCTTTCCGTGCATGCGGCTCTCCTGTCGGCGGGGAGGCTACTCCCTCACCCACTGCGAATCGTCGCCGGGGAAGTGGACCAGTGTGCCGTCACCGTTGTTGTTGTCGCACAGGTTGGGCAGCGTAGTTGCCGAAAATCCCCCTCTCATGACCCTCCTCCTCTTTTCACATTGCCTTCGCGTGTATTTGAAGACATGCGAAGAAAAAATCGGCACAACAACGCCAACGCCACCAGCAATGCCCAACTTGGTGCGGAGCCCGACTCCGGACCGTTGTGACACCCGCATCCCCCCTCGAGTACCGTGTCTCCCCTGTCCGTCGAGGCCCCGCCATCGGGTGCCTGATCCGCCATCACCTCTTCATCATCCCCCGCCTCCTCGGCATCCTCCCCATGAGACTCGTCCCCCGCATCCACGACTTCCTCCCCGTCATTGCCGTCGACTATTTCCTCGCCCTCATCCTCATCCATGACCTCGTCTCCGTATTCTTCCGCACCGTCGTCTACACCACCGGCATCCATGCCATCGGCGGCTTCTTCGGCACCAGCGTCCGGCTCCGT
>QMME01000280.1 GCA_003647095.1 Deltaproteobacteria bacterium | reverse complement strand
GTGCCTTCCTGACCTCCGTCACCCGGGGTCGGGTAGAGGTGGAAGGTACCGACAGCCTGCTGCTGGAGGCGGGCCGGGCCGCCACCGTCGAGGACGACGACGGCCGGGTGGTGCCGGCCCCGGGCCCGCTGGAGGCCACAGCCTGGCTCCAGGAAAGGTCCCGGCACCTGGCCGGCCGGGCACTGCAACGGGCGCAGCGCTGGCGCGAACGGCTGCACCGGCACCTGGAGCGGATGCGTCAAGCGGTCGAGCAGATCGAGCACCAGCAGCAGCAGCTGGTCCGGCTCGGCCTGCAGGCGGCTCGGGCGCGCCGGGCGGGGCGGGCGGAGCTGGTGGAGAGGATCTCCGGTAACATGGCCAGGCTGGTTGTCAAATTGCGCCGGTTGAGGCGCCGGCTGCGGCGACAAGCGGTGTGGCTGGAGTCACGGCTGGAGTTGCTGGGCCGGCTGCAGCAACTTGCCGGTGTCGATGACGGTACCCGGCAAAAGCTGGCCGAACTGCATGCCGCCGGCCAGGAGACCCGGCGGCAGGTGCGCCGGCTGCGACGCCGGGCGGTAGCCGGCCTGCGGCAGTTGGTACGCCGCGAGGCCAGGATGATGCGTACCTGGCAGCTTCTGCGCCACGGCCTGAGCCCGGCCCAGAAGCGCGTGCTCAAGAACAAGTTGCGCCAGCGGGCGCGTTGACCGGGAGGTGTGAAGATGAACCGGTCCAGGATATCGTTTCTGGTTGCCGGCCTGTTGGCGGTACTGGTGCTGGCCAGCCCGGCCCGGGCCCAGCAGGACATGGAAAAACCGCTGGCGCCGGAGCTGCTGGAACGCTGGCGCTCGTTGAGCCCGGAACAGAAGCAGGCCCTGCGTCAACGCCTGCAGAAGTTCCAGGCCCTGCCGGCCGAGAAGCGGGCCGAGCTGCGCCGTCGCCTGAAGCGTTTCCTGGCCCTGCCCGAGGCGGAGCGCCAGCGCCTACGCCGCAACTACCGCGCCTTCATGAAACTGGAACCCGAGCAGAAAGCACTGGTGCTCAAGAGCTACCAGCGCTGGCGGCAGTTGCCGTCGCAACAACGACAGAAGTTCCGCCGCCAGATGCACCGGCTGCGGCGCATGAATCCGGCCGAGCGCAACCGCTTCATGAAACGGCTACGGCGCTGGATGCGGCTGTCGCCCCAGGAGCGCCAGCGCCTGCGCCAGCTGCTGCGGCGCCGGCACCAGCGGCGCGGCGGGCGCTGAGCGCTGCTCCACGGGCGCCGCCGCCGTTCCTCAGATCCTCTCCAGGTAGCGAAAGCGTTCCCGGTCGGAGACCTGGTCTTCCAGCATGGAGTGTTCCCGGTCCACCCAGTGGCGCAGGTGTTCCATTACCTCGGAACCGAAGGCCTTGTTGGCCAGGGAACCGGCCTCGAGCGCGTGCAGCGCCTCCGGCACCGAGCGCGGCACCCGGGCTATCGAGGAGTCGGCGTAGGCGTTGCCCTTGACCGGCGGCGGGGGCTCGAGCCTGCGCTTGATGCCATCGAGGCCGGCGGCCAGGGTGGCGGCGAAAGCCAGGTAGGGATTGACGTCGGCGCCGGGGATGCGGTTTTCCAGGCGCAGCGAATGGCCCCGGCCCACCACCCGGAAGCCGCAGGTGCGGTTGTCGTGGTCCCAGGCGATGGAAACGGGTGCGAAGCTCGACGAGCGGTAGCGCTTGTAGGAGTTGGGGTTGGGGGCGAAGAACAGGGAAAAGTGCCGTGCCTGGGCCATGCAGCCGGCCAGGAAGTGCTGGAAGGTGGCCGTGGGTTGGCCGGCCGCCTCGTCCCAGAAGGCGTTGTGGCCGGCGTCGTCGCGCAGGCTGGCGTGGATGTGGCAGGATGAGCCGGCCATGTCGTGCGCCAGCTTGGCCATGAAGGTGGCGGTGAGGTCGTGTTGCGCGGCCAGCACCTTCACCCCTTCCTTGAAGATCACGTGCCGATCGGCCATCTCCAGGGCGTCGCAGTACTGCAGGTTGACCTCGTGCTGGCCACGGCCCCACTCGCCCTTGGAGCTCTCCACGACGATGCCGGCGCGGGGCATGAGGTTGCGCACCTGGCGCAACAGCGGCTCGTCCCGGCCGGTGCCCAGGATGTGGTAGTCGATGAGGTAGTCGGTGGTGGGTTCCACGCCGCGGAAACCCTCGCGGGCCAGTTCCCCGGGGCTGCCGCGCAGCAGGTAGAACTCCAGCTCCGAGGCCAGCAGCGGCCGCAGGCCGGCCTGGCGGAGGTTGTCCACCTGCCGCTGCAGCATGCGCCGGGGGCTCTGCTCCACGGGCCGGCCCTGGTGATCGAACAGGTCGCACAGCACCAGTGCCGACCCCTCGTACCAGGGAGCCAGGCGCAGGGTGGCCAGGTCGGGGCGCATGACCATGTCGCCGTAGCCGCTGTCCCAGCTGGAGAAGGCGAAGCCGGGCAGGGGTTCGAGTTCCATGTCGCAGGTGAGCAGGTAATCGCAGGCGTGGATCTCGCCCCCGGCTGTACGCTCGAGGAAGTAGCGCGCGGGGATGCGCTTGCCCATGAGCCGGCCGTAGAGATCGGGAAAGGCGGCGATGACGGTATCCACCTGGCCGGCGTCGATCCAGCCGGCCAGCATGTCAGCGGGGTTGCCCCTTGGCTGCATGGTTCCACCTCCCTGGTTCGAATGCTGCAGGCTAGGAACAATGTCCCGGTCGTGTCAAGATCGTCTTGAGCACCGCCGGTATCCCTGGTGGTTGTAGGGGGGGGACTTGACCAACTGCCTTTTTTTTTGCGATAATTGGTTTCAGGGACAGCAAGCAAGGACAAGCAACTGGCAGGGCCATCGGAAAGGGCAACCCGGGAGCGAAAGCCCTGGGGCGCAAAGCTCTGAGCCCGGGAGGGCGAGATGAGTTGCCGAAGGTGGCGGGACGAGGGCAGGCGCGACGTCGCTGCGCGAGCCGGGGTATCCCCGCCGGAGATGCGAAAGCAGTCCAATTTGCCGAGGGGAGGAAGCGATGAGCGGGGATGGAGTGCGTCGTGCCGTGCCGTGGTGTGTGCTGCTGGTCCTGCTGGCGTGGGGCTGCGGGACTGAGAGTTCGGAGGAAGGCCTCCAGGGGCTGGGAGGTGTCGGCGGGGAGCAGGCGGATCCCTGCGCTGCGGCGAGCGGGGCCCGGTTGGTGTTCGGCCCGCGGGAGTACCGGCGGGAGCGTGGCCAGCCGGAGGTGGAAAGCGACCTGTTGCAGGTGCCGTTTTCGGGCAGCTTTTGCCTGCGGGTGGAAAACGGTCTGCATGATCCTCCCCACGGCCGGCGGGTATCGTCGGCGGTGATCGGCATCGACGGCGTCGAGGTTATCGGCCCCGATTCGTTCAACCAGGTGACAGGGTCGATCACCGCCAGCGTGAGCCTGGAGGCCGGCCAGCACCTGCTGGAAGTCGAGCTGCGCTCGCAGCCCGAGTCTTTCTTCACCCTGGAGATAGTGGGCCTGCCGCACGACGTCGAGCCGCCGCTGCTGGAGATAGTAGAGCCTGCGGACGGAACGGTCACGCGGGAGAGCAGCATCCGGGTGTCGGGGCAGTTCTTCGACGATTCGGAAGTAGACATAATGGTGAACGGCTACGAGGTGTTCCTGCTGCCCGGGGTGTTTTTCATCGATCACCTGCCGCTGGCGGCGGGCATGAACACCGTTCTGGTGGTGGCCCGCGACGAGTACGGCAACGAGACGGTGAGGCGGGTGGCGGTGTTCCGCGAGCGCGGCGACCTGCGGGCGCCGGCCGGATTCGGGTACGTGGGGCCGGAGGGTGACTCCGTCTACACGCGCGCGGACGGACCCTTTGCCGGGGCCGGAGTGGATGTTCCCGCCGGAGCGGTGTCGGCAGACACCCTGGTGATCATCCGGGCCGGAGGCAGCGCGCCGCCGATTCTGGGATTCACCCCGGTGGGACCGATCTTCGAGTTTCTGCCCGACGGCATCCACTTCGACGTTCCGGTGACGGTTACCCTGCCCTACCTGCCGGAGCTGATACCGGCCGGCCACGGCGAGGGGGAGGTCGAGGTGTACGGCGCCGGCCACGCCGACCCGGCCTGGAGCCGGCGCGGTGGGCAGGTGCAGCAACAGGCCGACCGGGTGGCGGTGGCGACCGGGGATTTCTCCTGGTTCGTGGGCGGCATCGACACCATGGACGAGGAAGACATCTGCCTGGGCAACGACAGGGCGGAATCGTTCTACGACGGCGGCGAGGTGCCGGAGCATGCACCCGAGCCCTGGGAGGTAAGAGAGTCTGATGCGGGAGTGACCTGGTCGACGGACGGGCAGCGGCTCACCGTTCATGGTGCGGACGGAGCCGGGGTGGTGTTTTCCCGGGAGGCGAGGGGTCTTTCGCAGGCGGTGCGTTACCAGGCAGTGGCCAACCTGCAGCTTGCCGCAGGAGTCGCCATGGACAACCTGTTGCTGGCCAGGCTGGCCGCGATAGACGGCAGCAAGAGGGTGGAGCTGGAGTTCCGGGCGACCGGGAACGAGCAGGTGCAGGAGGTGGTACTCAGAAACTCCCAGCAAGAGGGGGGGTGGCGTGCCGAGGTGGAGCTGCTGAATGCCAGGAACTACTACCTGGTGGTCGACAGGCTTTCGCTGGATCGATCGGCCTGGTGGGTGAAGGTGTTCGCCGCCGGAGAACTGGTGATCAACGCGCCCTACGCCGACATGCCCGAGGTGGATGCCGCGGGCGCGGCGCCGCGCGTCGAGTTCGGGGGATACGGTGTTGACACCATGTGGGACGAGGTACGGTACGCGATTTGCCCGGACCTGGACCGGGACGGAGACGGCCACGTGAACGCCGCCGACAACTGCCCGGACGTTGCCAACTTGTTCCAGAACGACGGCGACGGCGACGGACTGGGCGACGCCTGCGACAACTGTCCGTCCATCGACAATCCCGGGCAGGAGGACGCCGACGGTGACGGCACCGGCGATGCCTGCGAGGACAGCGACGGAGACGGCGTGCTCGACGGCGAGGACAACTGCGTTGATGTGGTCAATCCCGACCAGGTCGACTGCGACGGCAACGGTATTGGCGATGCCTGCGACAACAATCACGACGGCGACGGCGACGGCATACCTGACATCTGTGACAACTGCCCCGGCAAGAGAAACCCCGATCAGACGGACAGTGACCACGATGGCGTGGGTGATGCCTGCGAGGTCGTATGGGGCCCGGAGAGTTCATGCGGTCAATACACGATCTCCTGGCGGATAATAGGCGATTGCTATGACGTGCTGCAGGAGAAATCCCCTGACTCGGGTTGGCATGATGCGGCAAGGCCAATTCTTCCTGATGCGCAAAACGGCCTCTATTCGGTTACGTTCATCAAGGGCGAGCCAGGCATATACAGGTACAGAGTGAAGGGCTGGTGCCATTTTGATCATACCTGTCAAGAGTGCTCGGATTGGATAAATCATCAGGAGGTAGCGGTGTACCTGACTCCTGGTGACTCCCCGGTGCTGAGCGGTCAGGACAGCTCGAGCAGCGGCAGCTTCACCTTGACGTGGTCCGAGGTGGCGGGTGACGGCAGCGATTACGTCATAGAGCAGCAGAGCCCGGCCGGATGGCAGGAGGTGTACCGGGGTGGCGATGTGGAGCACACCTTCAGCGTGGACGCCGACGGCGGCTACCGCTACCGTGCCCGCGCCTGCCGCGCCGAGTGCTGCGGCCCGCCGGGCAACGAGTTCGTGGTGACCGTCGCCATCGAGCAGCCGCCGCTCGACGAGCTGGTTCCGGACGCCGCGGTGGTACATCTGGCGGTGCCGCGGCAGCAGAACGTGGGAGCCATCGCCGCCGAGGCGGGGGTGGGCGGCTGGCGGGCGACGTACCGCATTCC
>QMME01000279.1 GCA_003647095.1 Deltaproteobacteria bacterium | reverse complement strand
GGGCGGGTTGTCCCCCTCGTTCAGCGCGAAAGGGAGGCTGCGGCCGCTGGCCACCACCCGTCCATCGATGTCGAGGCCCTCCAGCAGGACGGTGGCCTGGCCGGCGGGGCTGAACTCGAGCTCCACGGATTCCCGGCCGGGAGCGAACTCCTCTTGCCGGCTGTCGCCGTCGCCGGTGACGGTAAGGCGCAGCACCGCCACCGCGGCCCAGGCGTCGTCGAAGGGAGAGGTGTGGATCACCAGCTGCAACCGGCCATTCTGTCCCGGCAGGTGGCTGGTGCCCCCGCAGCCGGCCAGCACCGCCGGCAGCAGCAAACCGCCCAGTGCCCAGGCGGCCACCCTGGTTGTCGACGCCGACATCCTCACGGCACCGACCTTTCGATGGTGATCACCAGCCGGTCGGGATCCTGCACCGTGCTGCCGCTGCTCAGGCCCACCGCCAGGCCGGTGGCCAGGGCCCCGGCGGCCAGGCCGCCGGCGATGGTCCAGAACCACCACCGGGAAAGCAATCCCGACCACCAGCGGGTGCCGGCGCCGGGAGTCGCGGTTGCCGGAGCAGCGGGCTCCGGTTGCGGTTCCGTCGCCGGAGCAGGGGGCCGGGCCGGGCTGCCCAGCAGGGAGGCCGAGAAATCCAGGCCGGCGATCAGCGGCTCGGCCGCTTTTCGCCTGACGCCGGAAAGCGCCCGGGCGATTTCCGTGGCCAGCGAGGGGGGCAGCCGCAGCGGCTGCGAGGCGGTCCAGTCGACGGCGAAGCGCAGGTAGCTGCCGTCCGGGCGCAGCAGCACCGCCGTCCAGGCCCGGCGCCCGCCGGCAAGTTGCACCAGCTGGCCCAGCAGCAGGTGGCTGGCGCCGGCCGCCTGCCGGGCCTGCAGGGCCCGGCGGAGGATCTCGTCAGCGGCGTCCCCGTGCGCGAGCGCCTGTTGCAATTTTTGCACTGCCCGGGTGGCGGGCAGGGGCGGCAGGTCGAACTGGAGCCGCGTGGTCTCGGCGGTCTTGACCTCGACGATCCGGCGCTGGCCGACGTGGCCTTCCTTCCACAAGGAAAGGCCGTGCAGTCCCTCGGCCACGTCATCGCTGACCAGCGGGGTCTGTCCCAGGCGCATGCCGTCGAGGAACACCGTGGCCCCGCCGGGCTGGCTGTCCACCAGCAGCTTGCCGGCCAGGTCCCGGGCCTGTTCCAGGGCGTGGTCGAACAGCTTCTGGCAGCGGCTGGGCAGCTGGCCGGGATCGGGGACGTAGTCGGGCACCAGCGACAGCACCTCGCGATAGGCGGCCAGGGCCTGCTCGCCGTAGCCGGCGGCCTCCAGTGCCTCGGCCAGGGCCATGAGCACTTCCACCAGGGGGGCCGGCTCCGGCAGCCACTGCAGGTGCCGGCGCAGCAATACCCGGGCCGACACGAGCTTTTCCAGGGCCTGGTCGAGATCGAGCCCGAGCAGGTTCTGCCGGCCGGCGGCCAGCTCCTGCCGGGCCCGCTGGAAATCCCGGGCAATCTCTTCCGGCAGCCGGGCGAACAGCGCCTTGCCCAGCGAACCGGCCGGCAGCGGCTCGGCACCCTTGGTGCCGGCCAGCAGTTGCTCCAGCTGGTGATCGATGTCGCCGGCGGCCTCCTCCAGCTCGGCGCCGGCCGCCCGGGTGGGAACCAGCAGCACCAGGGCCCGCCGGGCCGAAGGCGCCGGCGATTTCCCGGGGGACGCGCCGCCGTCCGCCGCGGCCCCGGTTGCCGCCGCCAGCAGCAACGCCAGCGTCGTTGCCAGGCGGAGTTGTGTTGCTGGACCCATAAGGCCTTCTTTCCGTTTGCCGACGCCGGAAAAATAGCACGGCTCGGCCGGCGGTTCAACGTACGGGTTTACAGGGAGGCACCATTGGGGGCAAACTGTGTCGTACAACCGCGAGTGGAGGAGTGCATGGGCACACCGACAGATCGTTGCTTCCGGCCGCCGCCCGGGTTCCTGGTCTTCGGCCTGGCTTCGTTGCTGCTTGCTTCCTGCGGCGAGGAACGCTACCGGCCCCACGCCGGCGAGCGGGCCCCGTTGCTGGCGGCCGCTTCGGAACTGGCCGGCCCGGTGAGCACTTCCGGCCGGCTGGTGCTGCGGGCCGGCCGGGCGGAGCCGGTCGCGGCACGACCCCGGCGGCTGGCCGCGGCCGGCACACGCGATGTCTCCGCCACGGTGATCTTCCAGCAGGGCCTGCAGCCGGACACGAGCTACCAGCACGCCGGCACCACCGCCTGGGCCTACTGGCCGGACGACAACTACGGCGACGACGAGTACCTGGCCCTGGGCGCCAACGGCAACGTGGCCTGGTTCTACCTGCAGTTCGACCTGGCCGGCCACCTGCCGGAGGGGGCCCAGGTGCAGCAGGCCACCCTGTCGCTGTACGCCTACGACGCTTACGGCTACAAGCAGAGCGCCGCCGTTCGCCGGGTGCTCGATTCCTGGGAGGAGATGACGCTGACCTACAACAACCGCCCGGCGCTCGACGTGGTCGGCGACGATGTCTACGTGGAGGATTTCAACAGGTGGTGGGACTGGGACGTGACCGACCTGGTGGCCGACTGGGCGGCCGATCCCGCCGGCAACCACGGCCTGGCCGTCTTTCCCACCAACGATACCCTCTACGACGGCGACTGGCTCCTCTGGTGCTCGGACGATCACTCCTCGGTGTCGCTGCGCCCGCGGCTCACCGTCGACTACCTCCTGCCCGAGCACCGGGCCGCCTTCGTCTCCCAGCAACCCCCGCCGGCGACGATGTTCATCACCCAGCGCGCGCCGGTTCAGCTGGTGTTCCGCAACGACGGGGTGGACACCTGGTCGACGGCCGCCGGCTACGCCCTGGGCAGCCAGGCTCCCCAGGACAACGACAACTGGGGCAGCAGCCGGGTGGCCCTGCCCGCAGACGTTCCCGCCGGCGGGCAGGCCGTCTTCTCCTTCGAGGTGGTGGCTCCCGGCCAGACCGGCACCTATACCTTCCAGTGGCGCCTGGTTCACGAGGGAGTGGCCTGGTTCGGTGATACCAGCCCGGCGGTCGACGTGCAGGTGACCCGCAAGCCCGACGGCTCGGCCTGCAACGATTCCTCCGAGTGCGACAGCGGCGAGTGCGTCGACGATGTCTGCTGCGACGCCGCCTGCGGCGGCTTGTGCCGTCGCTGCGACCTGCCCGGCCGGGAAGGCATCTGTTCCTACCTGGACGACGGCAGCGACCCGGACGAGGAATGCCCGGGAAGCGGGCCCTGCGGCGCCGTCTGCGACGGGGCCGGCCAGTGTCGTTACCCGACGGGGGCCACCCGCTGCGCCACCTGCGCCGCCTGCGACGGCAACGGCAACTGCAACCAGTTCGATCCCGCCGGCAGCGATCCCCTCGACGCCTGCCCGGTCTGCCAGGCCTGCCCCGGTGACGGGCCCGATTGCCTGCCGGTGGCCGCGGGCAGCGATCCCCTCGACGATTGCCCGGACAATCCCCCGCAGAGTTGTTCCACCAGCGGCGCCTGCGACGGGGCGGGCCACTGCCTGCTGTGGCCGGCCGGCACCGAGTGCGGACCGGAAAGCTGCCAGCAGGGTGTCCACGAGCCCGCCGATACCTGCGACGGGGCGGGCAACTGCGTCGATGCCGGCCAGGAATCCTGCGCACCCTACGTCTGCCTGGACGCCGTGTCCTGCCGCAGCGACTGCAGCAGCGACGGCGACTGCGTGGGCGACAGCCGCTGCTCGGCCGGGCAATGCATCGCCTACCTGCAGCGCGGCGAACCCTGCCAGAGCGACGAGCAGTGCATCAGCGGCTTCTGCAGCGACGGTGTCTGCTGCGACAGCCGTTGCGCCTCGCCCTGCTTTTCCTGCGCCCTGGCCGCCGATCCGGGCGGCTGCCTGCCGGTGCCCGACGGCCAGGACCCGCGTGACGACTGTGCCGGGCAGGACACCTGCGGGGGAGTCTGCGACGGCAGCGGCGGCTGCCGCTTTCCCCCGGCCGGGGTGCACTGCGGAGAATGCCTGTCCTGCGACGGCCTGGGCGCCTGCAGCCAGGTGGCCGCCGCCGGCAGCGACCCCTTCGACGAGTGTCCCCCCTGCCATGCCTGCTCGGGTGGGGCCGACGGCTGCCGCCCGGTGGCCGCCGGCGAGGACCCCCTGGACGACTGTCCCGACGACCCTCCGGAAAGCTGCGGTTTCCAGGGAACCTGCAACGGCAGCGGCGGCTGCCCGCTGTGGCCGGCGGGCACGGTGTGCCAGCAGGCTTCCTGCGCGGAAGGCATCCTCCAACCCGAAGACCTCTGTGACGGGCAGGGCAACTGCCAGGATTCCGGCAGCCGGGATTGCGCCGGGTTCGCTTGCGCCGACGAGCACGGCTGCCGCAGCAGCTGCCAGCAGGACGAGCACTGCCTGCCGGGGTACTTCTGCCAGGCGGGCGCCTGCCTGCCGGTGCTGGAGCCGGGGGCGGCCTGCCAGCGGCCCGCCCAGTGTGCCAGCGGCTTCTGCACGGACGGGGTGTGCTGCGCCGAGGAGTGTGCCGGCACCTGCCAGCGTTGCGATGCCGCCGCCGCGCCGGGTAACTGCACCTTCGTGACCGCCGGAGAGGATCCCGACAACGAGTGCGGCGGCCAGGGTGCCTGTGGCGGCTCCTGCGACGGGCAGGGGGGCTGCAGCCTGCCGGGCCCGGAAAAGGCCTGTGGGCCCTGCGCCCGTTGCGACGGCCAGGGCGGCTGCACGGTATTGCTGGAGGCGGGCAGCGATCCGGACGACGCCTGTGGCCCCTGCCGGGTCTGTGCCGGGGATCGCGACGAGTGCGTGCCGGTGCCGGCGGGAGAGGATCCCCTGGACGAGTGCCCGGGCCAGCCGGCGGAAAGCTGCCAGGCCGAGGGTTCCTGCGACGGCCGGGGCTCGTGCCGGCTGTGGCCGGCGGGTACCACCTGCGCCCCGGCCGCCTGCCGGGACGAGACGATGCTCGAGCAGGTTTCCAGTTGCGACGGGCAGGGTAGCTGCCTGCCCGGCGGACAGGTCGATTGCTCCCCGGGCCAGTGCCAGCAGGACGCCTGCACCGGCCCGGAAGGGTTGCACCACGTCACCGTCGAGGACGCTCCCGGCGGAGGCGGCCAACCGATTGGAGACCTGGTCCTGACCGCCGACGAGGAGCTGGTGCTGTACGCCGTGGGCCGGGCCGAGGATGGATCCTTCCTGGGCGACGTGGTGGTGAGCTGGTCGGTGCAGGGACAGATGGGTACCGTCGTGCCCGGGCCCGATCGCAGCACCCGCTTTTCCGCCACCACCGTCGGCAGCGGCACGGTGCTGGCCGATTTCGCCGACCCGGCGGTGGCCGACGGCAGCAGCGGCACCCTGACGGTGGTGCCGGGTGTCGCCCGGGGAGAGATTCCCCTGCATCCCGAGCCGGCGACCATTCCCGCCGACGGCGTCTCCACCTCGCTGGTGCGGGCCGGCCCGGTGCGGGACGCCGACGGCAACCTGGTGGCCGACGGCAGCGCCTTCGATGTCCTGCTCGAGGCCGGCCGCCTGCTGGGCGACGACGACGATCCCCAGCGGCCCGGGTTCCAGCGGGTCTCGCGGGAGGGGGAGTTTCTGCTGGTGGTGCAGGCGGCGGAGCAGCCGGCGGTGGCGGGCCTGGCGGTCAGCGCCGTGCCGCCGGGCCAGGCCCGTGGTTCCACCAGCATCGTCTTCGGTCCCGGGAAACCGGTGGCCCGGGCGGGAGCCGACCAGAGCGTCTTCGCCGGGGCCCGGGTGCAGCTGGACGGCAGCGCCAGCTTCGATCCCCGGGGCCGAACCCTGGGCTTCAGCTGGAACCAGCAGGCGGGGCCGCAGATCGAGCTGCAGGACGCCGACGGGGCCTGGC
>QMME01000278.1 GCA_003647095.1 Deltaproteobacteria bacterium | reverse complement strand
TCTGCGGTATCCAGGAATATCTTCATGCCCTCCTCCACTGTCCCCCCGTTGGCGCCCGGCATTGTGTAGGTTCTTTCGCGGCGTGTCAAGTGAGCAACTGCGTCCATAATCTCCCACTGCTCTGACTGAACGTACTCGATCCATGGTCAAGGCCGGCCGGATCTGGCGCCTGACGGCTTGCAGGTCCACGTGCAGTTCCAGAACTGGCAGCTCTGGCCGGTTTTTGGCGGGATTCGCGCGCATCTCGCCCGAGCCCCGTCAGATATCCGCCTTCTCAAAGAGCTCAGAGGCCCTGCTCCGCTAGCCAGGTGCCTCCGCCAGTTGTCTTATCCGCTCCCGCGCTCGTGTCAACAGCTCCAGCGCTGCTTCGCCCCGGCTCAAGCGGATCCACAGCCGCCGACCCTTCTCCACTACCCTCGCTCCGATGTGGATCAACCTGAACCTCAGCGCCTTCAGCCTCTTCGTCGTCCAACCCGCACCGAGCACCAGCCGCTTCATCACTTCGCTCAGATTCAGCGCCAGCACCATCACCTGCCACCAGGCCGCATTGACCCCGAACTTGCCCGACGGCATCCGGCCCCCGCCCAGGTCCTCCTTCATCACCGCATGCACCTGCTCGCTGTAGCCGCAGCGCTTCCTCAGCCACCCGATTACCTCGTCGCCGGCCAGATCCCGGTTCGTCACCACCCCAAACACCTTGTACTTCCGCTTCTCGTCACCCTGCCCAAACTCCATCGTCGGAAACGGCAGCTCGCGTTGCTCCTGCTCGACTCCGGGCAGCTCCAACTGCCGTAACGGCTCCCGCGTCGCCAGATACCGGTACCTAGGCCCATTCTTCTTGTATCCCGCCCAATTCGGCACATAGCACACCTCAGCCCATTCCTGTCCGGTATCGACCCATTCGCCACCCACTTGCTTCTTCAACGGCAGCCACGCATCCTCCTCCACCTCTGCAACCGCCTTCTTGAACTCATCGCACACGTCCACTCCCACCGCGAACTCTATCACCCCGAACTGCTCGTTCTTTCCCTCCGCACAGTACTTCAGCAGCTCCTGCTGGTATCCCGCCGTGTCACTGCGCAGGTACACCTTCTCCACTCCCTCCGGAAGGTTCTCCAGCGCCTCGCGCAACACCCGCAGCTGCTCGAAGCCCGCAGGTACATTGCCGTCGCGAAACTCCGTGTGCACCACCAACCCCTGCTCCGCCCAGTACGTGTTCAGCGGCTGATACGCCTTGTATCCCTTGTAACAACGCAGCGCCTCGGCCTTGAGTGTCTCGACCAGGGTGGCGTCCTGATCCAGTGTCGCCGTCGTCTGCCTCGAGCGCTGCTGCACCGCCGCAACCAGGTGCCGCAACACCGCCAGCAACCCCTTGAGCATTCCGTTCGGCTTCTGGATGTAGGACTTGCCCTTGCCAGACTCCCTTGCCTGCTCCCTGCGCCTGGCCTTCTCCTGCTCCTGTTGCGGGTCGTGGAACTTCTCCAGCTTTCTGAACGCAGCCGACTTCGACGGCAGCTTGCGCAGCTTCAACTTGGCCAGCTTGCGCTTCAAGGCACGACGCTGCTGCCGGCTATAGCCCGCGCGGTTCGCCAAATCCATCAACTGCCCGAAGCCCACATCCGCGTTGAGACGGTCCAGATCCTCGACGCACTCGCCCCCGGCCAAGTTGACCAGTATCAACGCCAGCACCACGTCCGACACGCTCCAGCCGTTCATGTCGCTCTTGCACGCCAGGTTCCGGCGCAGGCTCGTTACCACCCCCAAGCCGGTCATCAGATCCAGGAACAACGGCAACCCGCCGAGGGCGGTGAACTTGCTCCGGGTGGGGTCTTTTTCGTATTGAAACGGCAGCAGCGTCTGTGGCATAATTCGATCACCTCGTTGGTGAAGGTTGTTGGCTTACAACTTCAACCTAACATCCCGGTTCCCGGGAAACAACGAGGTTTTTTCATTTAATGTGATGGGAGATCTAGGGAAGTGTCGCCAGCGGCGATTGACAGGCTGCCGGGGGCCGGGCATCATGGCGGGACATGGCGACGGCACGTATCCTCATCATCAGAAACGGCGGCCTGGGTGATACCTTGCTGCTGTGGCCGGCGATTCAGGCCGTGCGCCTGTCCCAGGCCCGGGCCAGCATAGACTTGATGGGGGTGAAAGAGCGCTGCCAGCTGCTGGTGGGGGCCGGCGGTGCCGACCGGGCCCTGGACGTGGAGGGCTCCGGGCTGCACCTGCTCTACCACATGGATGCCCAACCTCCTCCCGAGGTGGCCGCCCGCTTTTCTACCTACGACGTAGTGGTGGCCTTCGCTGCCCCCGGCGACTACGCCCTGGCCGAGAACCTTTCCGCCTGCGGAGTTACCGAGGCCCACGTGTTTCTGCCCCTGCCCCCGGAGAGTGAACGCATACACGTGGCCCAGCACCTGCTGCGCTGCATGGTACAGGCCGGCCTGGCCGAGCCGGGAGGACAACTGCAGCGACTGCCCCTGGAAGAGCGTTGGCCGCGCCGGGGACGGCAGTTGCTGGGGTACGGGGAAGGGCGGGACGAGCACCTGGTGGTGTTGGCGCCCTCGAGTGGTTCCCGGGAAAAGAACTGGCCCCCGCGGCTCTGGCGGGAGTTGGCCGGACGATTGCTGGAAGAGGGCAGGCGGGTGGTGTTGCTGGACGGGCCCGCGGATGGAGAGATCGTCGGTCCCTTGCTGCGACAGCTGCAGGCCGTCCATGGTGCCGACCGTGTCGGCCACTGCCACCCGCCCACGCCGTGCGATCTGGCCGGGGTGCTGGCCGCCGCTCCCTGTTACCTGGGAAACGACAGCGGGCCCACCCATCTGGCGGCCCTGCTGGAGGTGCCCACGGTGGCGGTTTTCGGCCCCAGTGATCCCTTGCGCTGGGCGCCCCTGGGCAAGCACCTGGAAGTGGTCCGGGCCGATGGCCTTTCCTGTTCGCCCTGTGACGAGGACGAAAGGCGCCGGTGCTCCTACCGGCAATGCCTGGAGGACGTCACCACCGACAGCGTCCACCAGGCCCTGGAACGCCTGCTGGGGGTACCGGTATAATCAGCTTGAACTGCTGCGGCCGAGCGGCTAGGATCGCTTTCCAGGCCAACCAGGCAGGAGCGACAAGACATGTACCAGCTCTTCGATGAGCAAAAGGGTAAGCGGTACCCGCTGACGGGCATCATCAAGGAGATCGGTCGTACTTCCGAGTGCGACCTGGTGATACCCGACGACGACCGGGTGTCCCGGGTCCATGCCCGCCTGGACTGGGACGGCAGCAACTGGGTTCTGGTCGACCTGGGCAGTACCAACGGTACCCTGGTCAACGGCGAGCCCATCACCGAGCGCAAGCTGCAACCGGGAGACATCATCGAGGTCGGTGATACCCGCCTGCGCTTCCTGCCCTTGCTGGTCAGTGACAATGCCGAGCACAAGAAGACCACCAAGATCAGCAAGACCCCCCGGGGGGCCCGCGAAGGGCGTGCCGATGCCACCAAGCCGCGCACCTTCGCCGTGGGCAAGACCATTTCCAAGAAAGAGCAGGAATGAGTTCCCGGTCGGCCGGACGGCGGCCGGCCAGGAATTGTCAGGGAGGAGATGAAAGATGAAAAGAGCTGCGGTCGCCGTGGGTGTTTGCCTGCTGCCGGTGCTGGCCCTGGCGTTGACGGTGGAGGGGCAGAGCTATCCGGCCAGCTTGCAGATAGAGGGCAAGACCCTGAAGCTGGTAGGAGCGGGATTGCGCGAGAAGTGGTTCTTCGATGTCTATACCATGGCCGCCTACTCGGAAAGCGGCAGCTGCGACCGGCAGCGGCTCATCAAGGATGACGAGGTCAAGCTGCTCAAGCTCAACATGCTGCGTGATGTCTCGGCCCAGAAGATGGCTTCCACCATCGGCGAGTCCTTCGAAGAACACATGCCCAAGACCGCCGATGCCCAGCTCAAGGCACAGCGTCGTACCTTCGAATCCTACTTCAAGAAGGAATGCAGCGAGGGCACGGTGCTGGAGTTCATGTACGTTCCCGGGAAGGGCACCCTGCTCAAGCAGAACGGCGAGGAGATGGGCCCGGTACTCGAGGGCAAGGCCTTCCAGGAGGTTCTCTGGGACATCTACTTCGGCAAGGACACCTGCTGCGACGACCTCATCGAGCAGATCGAGGAAAGCTGCCGGAAAAAGAAGTAGACCAGGTGCCGGCCCGGTACCCGGCGCGGCGGGCATCAGGCCGGGCGGCGCCGGGTGGGCTTCGCCTTTCCTTCCAGGCCGTACCTGGCCAGCTTGAGCAGCAGGTTGGAGCGGCTGATGCCCAGCTGCCGGGCCAGCAGCGACTTGTTGCCCCCGGTGCGTAGCATTCCTTCCTGGATCATCTCCCGCTCCAGCATCTCCACGGCCTGCTTGAGGTTGCCTTGCTGTTGCAACGATTCCGCCAGCTCCTGGCTTCCCAGCCCACCGGCCCGGCGAATACGCAGGGACAGATCACCGGGACGCCAGGCCGAGGGCTCGCCCGTGGCCAGCAGGGAGCGCAGCTCGGCCTGCATCTCGTGGCCGTTGCCGGGCCAGCCGTAACGGCGCAACAGCGACAGCACGCGCACGGGGATGGTTTGCCCCGCCAGCCGCGGTGCCAGCTGGTGGAGCGCCAGCTGGAGCAACTGCTCGATGTCCTCGGCGCGTTCGGCAAAGGCGGGAACGCGCAGGGTCTGCGCCGCCAGGATGTCGGCCAGTTCTTCCCGCAACAGGCCGCTTTCCCGGGCCCGGGCCGGTTCCTGCTCCAGGCCCAGCACCAGCCGCACGTCACCGGCCACCGGCCGGGAGGAACCCACCGGCAGGAAGGTGCCTTCCCGCAGCAGTCGTACCAGGCGCACCTGGAACCCGCCTTCCAGCCAGGAACCGGAGGCCAGGTAGAGGGTGCCGCCCCGGGCCTGTTCCAGGAGGCCCAGCTGGCCCAGGGAACCGCCCCGTTGCCGGCCGAAGAAGGCCACTTCCGGGGAGTGGATGTCCTGGCCGGGAGAAAACTCCAGGTAGCTGGCCTGGGCGCTGGGCCCGGCCCGGTGCAGGGCACGAGCCAGCACCCGCTTGCCGCAACCGTCGGGCCCCCACAGCAGCACCGGCTCGGAGATGCGTGCCAGTGCGGCCAGGCGCTTCATCAGGTTGGCCATGGCCGGTGAACGAGCCACCACCTCGCCGGCCGGCAAGGGGGGGATCTGTTCCGGTAGCGGTTGGGGTGGGCGCGAACGGTAGTTGGAAATCTCCTGGGCCCCGGCCACGAGCAGGTCTTTCATGCGGCTGACCTCGTCACGGTTGAGCACCGGTACCCGCTCGCCGACCAGGCGCACCTGCTTGCCACCGGCCGCCTTGACCGCTTCGCGCAGGCGTAGGATGCGGGTGCGGCTGACCTCCCGGCCGGAAAACCCGCAGCAGAACACGCAGCCGGCATAGCGTCCCGAGGCCAGCACCGGGGCGGCCACCATGGAAAAGCCCAGGTGACACAGGTGCTGCAGGGAAGCCTCGGCGGGGTGGGCCCGGCGAGCCAGCCGCCCCAGTTCCCGGATACTGCGCCGGCAGGCCCGGCGGCCTCCTTCCTCTTCCAGCAGGCCGCGGCAGAAATCGTTGCTGGTGGAGTCCCGCCGGCCCCACTCGGGAGACACCGGCCGGCCCAGGTTGTCGGCCAGGCCCAGCTCCAGGCCCCACCACTTGTGCATGATGGTACGCAGCATGGACACGGCGTGCAGTCCCAGGTAGCGGCGCGGATCGGTCACGGGGGGAGATGATACGGGAGGGGATGGCGTGATTCAACGGGGAAATCATGCTCGATGCTCGTGCCTGGCAACCCGCCCCGCGGCTTGGTTCCTCCACCGGCAAGGTGGACTTCTGGGGGTGACAGCGGCCCCGGGCTGGT
>QMME01000277.1 GCA_003647095.1 Deltaproteobacteria bacterium | reverse complement strand
CGGATTTGTTCGAAAACCGGGTCGAAGACCTTCTTCAACTCGGCAGCGTAGCGGTCCAGTCCTGCCGCCAGCTGGCCGCGCAGCAACGCGTCTCCTCCCGACTGGGACGGCCGCGGGTGGAACCTGTCGATGAATTCGCGCAGGAGGTAGGGATTGTCGATGATGGGGCAAGGACGTAGCGGGTTTTCCACGTCGCGCAGGCGACCGCGTATGTAACGGAAGTAATCCGAGTCCAAGCAGTCGATGAGCGGCTTATCGTTGATGTTGTCCACCGAGAACTGGTGAAAGACACAGGGTTCAACACCTCCCGCGGCGTTGACGTGGAAGTAGGTACGTCCGGCCGACATGCAACCGCCCACCAGCGTACCGTCGCACCAGAAATCGGCAGCCAGGATGTCGTACTGGTCCCGGATGGCCCGGATACGATGGAAGCGATGCAACCGCTGGGCCGGGGTGGGCATGAGTTCCAGGTCGGGATCACGCCCCACCGGCATGTAGCTGAAGTACCAGCCGATCCGGCAACCCAGGTCCTGATAGTACTCGATGAAACTATCCGAGCAGAGCAGCTCGTTGTTGTGACGCATGGGGGTGGCCGAGAAGCCGAAGAGCATGCCCGCTTCCTTCATCTGGAGCATGGCCCGGCGGATCTTGCGATGGGTGCCCTTGCCCCGCCGCTGATCGGTCTCCTTTTCGAACCCCTCCACGCTTACGCAGGGGACCACGTTGCCCAGTTCGGCCAGGCGCGGGGCCAGGTTGCGATCGGCGATGATGGTCCCGTTGGTATAGGTCAGGAAATGCAGGTTGGGATGGGCCGCGAACAGTTCCAGGGTGTCGGGACGGATGTAGGGTTCACCACCCGAAACCACGATGAACTGGATGCCCAGCTGCTCGCACTCGCTGTAGAGTTCATCGAGGCGCTCGGTGGAAATGGCGTCTTGCCGGTCGTAGTTGTAGCTGTAGCAACCGGTGCAACGCAGGTTGCACTTCATGGTGGGACTAATGACCATGATGGTTGGGTAGTCACCCAGGCGGGCGCTGAGACGACGCCGTTTCTCCCCACCATAGAGCATGATGTTGCCGAAGATGTTCTCCACGAAGCGCCGGCGCACGTGGGGGTGAAAGGAGTTCCAGTGCCGGTGCAACAACTTGATGATGCGCACCGTGAAATCCGCACCTTCCGGCCAGGGCAAGCTTTCACGCAGGCGGGGCTCCACCAAGTTGAACAGCATCTTCTCCGGGAGGCGAGCGATGAGTTCGGTGGCGTAGAAAATGCCGTGCCCGGCGATGCGCTCCCACAGACCCTTGCCGTCTCCGCCTGTTGCCACCATGCCTACCTCCCGGTTCCTCGGCCTGCTTCTCGACGCCCGGTAAACGATCAACAACCGCTTGGTTTTACCAGAAACGCGAACAAAACGAAACACCCACCGGCGGGGCAGTGGCGCAGTGCGTCGCCGACGCCACGCCGGGAAGACATCCTCTGTCCTCGACCGCGGCCTAGTCGACGGGTTGCTCGATCATCATCTGGAAAAATGGCGGTGCCTGGTCGATGGCGGCTGCCTTGCCGGCCGAGGCGGTTGTCAGGTACTTCACCAGGGGCCGGTAGCGGCTATCGTAACCGGCCGCCGGGTTCAAGGCCAAGGCTCGTTCCAGGAAGGCTCGAGCCCGTACCAGGTTGCCATCGGTGCGGTAGCACTGGGCCAGGGCCAGCAACGCCTGGAAGCGCAGCTGGTCGTCGGGAGCGGTGCGCTCAGCGCGGCGGAACTCGACGATTGCCTCCGCCAGTTGCCCCTGCCCGGCCAGGCTGGCCGCCAGGCCATAGCGAGCCGGGAAGGACTCGTCCTTCTGCAGTAGCCGGCGGAAACTTTCAGCCGCCTTCCCGAACGAACCCGCCTGCAGCAACGCCCGGGCCTGAGCCAGCAGGGCTGCCGAGCCCTGCAACCCGGATGCGGCCCGGGCCACCCGCCCGGCCAGCTTCTGCCGCAGCCGCTCCAACTCCTGCCCGGCCCCGGCCAGGCGCAGGTCCCCCAACTCCGGCTGGCGGTCTGACTCCAGAACCACCGGGGGGTACTCGTTCCAGCAGGTACGCAGCTCAAACACCCGCCGTTGTCGCCGGTGCCCGGCGGCCTGTTGCAGTACTGCCAGGAAGGACCGCCGCCGACCCAGCAGGGTGGTCTCCAGCCCCGCCCACAGGGTACCAGCGCGCTCCTCCAACCAGCCCGCCCGAAGCGGCAGACCCAGCCGGTTGGCCGGGCGTACCCCGGTGTCGAAGATAAGAAAAACGTGTCCCTCCACCGTCACCAGGGCCGTGGCCACATCAAGGTTCTCCAGCAGGGAGGCCAGCAATACCGTCAGGTCGTCGCAATCGCCGGCCCGGCGTTCCAGCGTCTGGGTAGGGAACTGCACCGTGTCCAGCTCCTGGCGGCTCTGGCTGGCAAAGGGCCGAGAAGGATCGCTCTTGTAGCGCACTCCCAGTCCCTCGACGGCCCGGAAGGCATAGAGCACCAGGGCCAGCCGGTGCAGGGGATGACTGCGCCGGGCCAGCACCGGCTGTTAGTTGCTCAGAGCCTGGTTGACACGTCCTCCCAGTAACTCCACCAGGGGATCGTGGGGATTGACGAACGCCGCCAGTGCCCGGGGATCGGCCCAGGACATGGCGTTGGCCTCGAGGAGATGTAGAGGAAAGGAACGGCGGGTGGTACGCTCGGCTTCCTGCCAACGGTAGCGGGCCTCGACTACCAGTTGGACGGTACCGGCGGTCAGTCGCCGCAGCAACCTGCCCGACAGCGGTGCCGGTGCCACGACCCAGCGCTGCGATTTCGGGGGAAGAGTAACGCTCGAGCTGGCCGGCTTCTCGAACATGTCTTCCACCTTCATCTGCAGGTCAACCTTGACGGGTTCCGAGGAGGTATTGCGCAGCAACACCCGGCCCAACCCCTTTTTCTGGTAGCGCAGCAACTGGCTGGGAAAGATGCGCTGAAAACGACCATCCTCGATGCGAACGATGGTGGGGGTTCGGGTGACCACTGTGAAGCGTACCTCGGCTGGCGAGGGATCGATGTTGCCCTGTTCGTCGCGGGACTGCACCAACACCCGGTGTACTCCCTCGTCGAGAAGGCGCTGGGTGACCAGGGTGTTTTTCCTGCTCCAGGCACTCCAGTCGCCCTCGTCGACCTTGAAACGGTAGTCGACCCGGGAGAAATCCCAGGGGTCCTTGGCCACGGCCGCCACCGACACCACCACCCCGGGAATACGCACCGTCTTGCCTCCCTGGAAGCGGCGGGCCTGGTTGGGCAACCGCAGAGCGGCATCGGGATTATCCAGGCGAATGCCGCCTCCCGCGATCGAGGTGACCACCGTCTCCGGCGGCATGGCCAGGCGTTTCGAGTCGGCCCGCGGCCGGCGTAGCACCGTGGCCATGGTGTTGCCCGGGCGAACGGCCGGACGGCGGCCGGCCAGCCACAGTTCGCCACTGCCCGTGACCAGCAGGTCGGCAGGCGGAGTACGATAGGGAGCCATGGCTTCACCGGCAGGCTGCAGGTCGAAGCGCAGCAGCCGCGCCTGGTTCCGCCGCAGTTCAACCAGTTGCCCTGGATATCCCAACCACAGTGTGTCGGCACCGCTTTCCGCCACCGCCCAGGCCGGCAGCCAGGGCCAGCCGTTACTGCCGGTACCAAGCAACCGACTCTGGCGAGGTTTTACTATTATTGGTCCCCAGTCGCTGGCCACGGCCAGGGCCCGGTGTGCCGGCAGGGATGCCAGGCCGTTTACGGCCAGCCTGCCCGTACCCAGCCCGGTGACAGCACCGCCGCTGCTCCAGAAATGCAGCAGCAGCTCGTCGTGATCGCTCCAGCGACCGTTTTGAAAGCCCAGCAACCGACCGGCCTGGTTTTCAGCCTTCCGGTACACCCACAGCTCCCCCCAGGGAGCCACGGCCAGGGCCCGCACCGGGCCGGCACCGGGTGTTTCGGCAAGAGGTTGCAGGCGGCCTCCGACGAAGCGGTAAACACCGTCCCGGGTGCCGACGAACAGTTGCTGGCCGGCGGTGGCCAGGCGCACCACGGCCTGGTCCCGCAGGGCACACTGGGGCCGACCCCGTTCCAGGCGCCATAACCCCCCGTCACTGGCGGCCCAGACAGTACCGCCGAACTCGACCAGGTCGAACACCTGCTGGCCACAGGCATCCGGGGGTGACGCCAACTGCCACTGCATGCCGTCGTAGCTCATCAGACCCTGCCCGGTGGCGGCCCAGATGGCACCCCGCTGGTCTGCGAGCAAGCGGCGCACCGGTGCTTCGGTGAAGAAACGCTCTTTTACCACGCGGCTCTGGAGTTGGCCGTAGTCCCGCCAGGCCGGCCGGTAGCCCAGCAGTTCGCCCTGGTCGACTTCGCCCAGCGCCGGTGCCCGGGTGGGAAAGGGTTCGCTGCCAGACAGCCAGGATGCCAGGCGCCGCGCTTCCTCTACCACCTGCCAGGCCGGATCCCGGCGGGCCCGACGCAGCAACCCGGCTGCTCGGCCTGGAAAGAACATCCCCGCCCGTCGCGCCGCCAGCAGTCGGGCCGGAAGATCCCCCTGCCGGTATAGCCGGTGGTAGCAACCCAGGGCATCGGCACCGAGGCTCTCCAGTTGCCGGGCCCGTGCCAGGCGCACCGGCCAGCTTCCCTGGCCCATGAGCCGGCAGAGCACCGGCCCCAGCCGTTCCCGGGAAATCTCCGCCAGGACCTGCCGGGCGTGCCAGGGAGCCGCTCCGGCCTTCTTCCAGTCGGCCATCTCCAGCAGCAGTTCGATAATGCGCGGATGCCTGACGCGTGACAGCGCGGAGAATATCTGCTCCCAGGGAAAGCGCGGGCAGCCGTCGATGGCGGCGTAGGGCCTGATCAAGTCAACCATGCGCCCGGCCAGGGACACCGCCGGCGGCCCCTGTTCGGCGAGGCGCAGCAGAAAGAGCAGCGCCAGCATCTTTTCCCGTATCTGGCCCCGGCTGGCCTGTTCTGCCAGCAGCTTCCGTCCTGACTCATCGCCCAGCCGAGCCAGGGCGAAGGCGATGGCCGCCCGATTGACCCAGCGGCGCGAGGCCGGGTAGTCGACGACCTTGTCGAGGGCGCGACGCAGGGCCGGCAACGCCGCAGTATCGCCGAGCAGCCCCAGGGAGATGGCCGACCAGTAGCGAATGCGAAAATCCTTGCGCCCCACCACCTCCGCCAGCAAGGGCACCGCCCGCCGGTCGCCCATCAGGCCCAGGGCCCGGAAGACATTGGGCACCACCGTCCGCCGGGACAGCGTCAGTCGAGCCGCCCGCAACAAGACTTCGAGCAGGCGTGCACGTCGATACCGGGCCGCCTCCACGGCAATATAGCCGTACCAGGGCAGGTAGGCCCGCGAGGTGTCGGAGAGTTTCTCCTCCAGGTAGTCCATCGCCCGGTCACCGCCCACGGCCGCCAGGGCCCGGCCGGTGAGATTGGCCAGGCGGGTATTGCGCCCGTGCAGGCTGCGGTCGAAGGCGATGAGAGAGGCGGCGGTCTCCGGGCGGGCGGCCCGCAGCAGGAATTCCACCGCGGCTTCCTTCACGAAGCGCGAGGCATTCTCACGCGACAATAGATTGGCCACGGCCAGCGCCACCCCGGGCTCATCGCTGAAGCGCCTCAGGCCGGCAATGGCCCGTTCGCGTAGGAAGCGTCTCTGGCGGGGAGACGGCGTTTGCGGATCGCGCAGGATGTCCAGCAGCAGTTCCTTCACGCCGGGATGACCGGTGGCAGCGATGGCATCGAGCAGGTGCGCGGAGGCGTCTTTCTTCAGTTCCACCCGCAGCCGCTCGAAGGCGCGCCGTCCCAGCAAGCCAACCAGGTAGTTGACATTATCGGCCAGCAGGTGGGCCTGGCGGTACTGCT
>QMME01000276.1 GCA_003647095.1 Deltaproteobacteria bacterium | reverse complement strand
CTTGTCTTGCAGGTCTTGGCATGTTGAGCAAAAGAGCAAGCCGGAATCGTGCCAGAATGTGAGTTCAATGAAAACAGGCAGTTGGCGAGACGTCCGGCTGCGGAGCCGGTAGAAAGTGTCCGGTTTTCGTACACACCCCCCCCGCGGGCCTGTCCCCCGGGGGTGTGGTTGCCCCGGGGGTGGGGTTGGTGCACCCCGGCCACCCGGGCCTGTCCCTGCAGGTTCAGTGTCCCCGGTCGCACAGCAGGTCGGCCAGCGAGCGGTAGAACTCCAAGTGATCGAAGTTGGGGCCGGTGACGCCGGCGACCTGGCCTACCTCGTCGAAGTGATCGGCGGGAATGGTGCCCCGGAACTCGCCCCACTGACCGCTCGACACCGGAACCATGCCGTCGTTATCGCCGGCCTGGAGGTAGATGAGATCGTAGGCCCAACGGATCTCCACGTCGCAGATATCGCCGCAGGAGACCCCCAGCGGGCAGGTTAGCCCGGTGTAGGAGATGTACTCCACGCGTTCGTCGTCGGGGTTGCGCGGGTTGAAATCGTCTTCCAGATAGCTCGTGGTCAGCGACTGGAAGGAAGCCAGGGCGTCGGATTCGTGGCCGCCGCTGGCGCCCAGCAGGTTGAGCAGGAAGGCCAGGGCGTCTTCGGCCGGGCCGGGCAGCAGCCCCAGGGCGATGTCGGCGATGGGCGTGCCGTGGTGGGGGGTGGCCACCGTCACCAGGGCGGCGACGCGGTCGCCGTAGCCCAGGGTGGAGATGGCCCGGCGTGCGTCGAGCCCGCCCTGGCTGTGGGCGATGATGTCGAGCCGGCGGGAGTGGCTCTGGACCATGAAGTCGTCGATCTGCGCGGCCAGCTGCTCGGAGCGTATCTCCACCGAGTTGTAGGGGTCGAGCACCGCCACCAGGGGAAGGAACCCCAGCCCGGACAGGTCGTCGGGGACGTTGTAGAAGTATTCGATGGGTCCGATGCTCTTGAAACCGGTCCAGCCATGCACCAGCAGGAGGGGATAGCGGCTGCAGCGCAACGAGCAGTTTTCCAGGCAGTCGATCTGCAACGAGTAGGCCGAGGGTCGTTCCGGATCGAGGGAACGCACCTGGATCAGAAACTCACCCGAGCGGGGAGAGGTGAACTCCACCCCTCCGGGCACGCTCGGTGAGGCCGAGAAAGAGGCCAGCTTGTCCTGCCAGGCACTGTCATCGGGGTAGCTGACGGCACCCACCAGCAGGTGGGATCCCAGTGCCTGCAGCCGCACGGCCACCTTCATACCCCGGGGTATCACCGTCACCCAGGCGTCCCGGCTGCAAGTGGCCAGCTCCACCGGGCCGCTTTCCTGGCCGGGCGCGAGCAGGCCTCTTTCTGAAAGCGGCAGCCCCGCCGCCGGACAGCCGCCCGGGTCGGCCCCGCCAACGTCGTTGGAGTCGTCGTTGCCGGCCGGGTCGCCGCCGTCTTTGGGTGTCGTTTCCTCGGCACCCGGCTCACCGGCATCCCCGGGTACCAGGGTGTGCGACGAACACCCTGAATAGCCGACGGCCAGGCCCACCCACACCAGGACGGCAATCGGCCTGCCTGCTCTCATGCGATCATCCTAACCGATCTGCCTACTCCACCACCACGTCCTTCCGGGGAACCTGCTTGAGGGCGAAGAAGGCCCGGGCGGCGATCTTCATCTTCTCCGGCGAGGGTGCCGCCACCACGAACACGAAACCGCGTGCCCGCCGCGGTACCGCCACCACCACGCCCTGGCCGCGCTTGAGGCGGACCGCCGCCCGCTGCAAGGCTTGATGTAACGGCTTGACCGTGTTCACCAGGGGAAAGAGCCGCTTCAGGTCCCGCGGGGTGAGAATGCACAGCACCGTGCGCCCGGCGTTGGCGTCGAGCTTGCGCGGGTAGTTGTAGCGGCGGCCGATGGGAAACTTCCACACCGTCCAGCGTACCACCTGGCTGCGAAAGGCGGCGATGGCGGCGCTGGAGCCGATCACCATGGCCCCGGTGAGGAAATCGCTCGGCCGGGGAGGGTTGGTCTCGAGTTGCAACCGGGCCAGGCGCTTGACGAAGCGGGCGTCCAGGCGGGCCTGCGTATCGAGCGCCTGCCGCAGCAAGCCGGTGGTTGTGCGGGCCAGGCGCTGCCGGCGGGTGTCGCCCGGCCAGGCGATCTTGGCGGCCCGCTCGGCGTCCAGCAGGCGGGCGGCCAGGCCGTGGCTGAAGGCATCGAGCAGTGCCTCGGCCAGTTCGAAGCCCGCTCCGCGGTGGCCGGCGCTCTCGACGAAGATGGCGCTCAGGCGTACCTTGACGGATGTCGGCAGCCGGGCCAGCAGGCGCCGACCCACCTCGTGCAGCACCAGCAAGGCATGCTCCAGGCCGGGCTTTTCGTCCTGGCGCACGGTGACCACGATATTGTCGCCGTAAGCCGCGGCCGCCAGGTCGGCGTCTTCCGGGGCCCACACCGGCAACACCGTGAAGCGCAAGCCTCCGGAGTCCACGCCCAGGAAAGCGGCGAAGCGGTCGAGCAGGCTTCCCAGGCGGGCGGTGGACAGGCGCCGACCGAAGCCGTCCAGCTCGCTGTTCCAGTCCGCCGGACGGCTGACCACCTGGGGGACCAACTCGGTGATGCGCGCCAGCGCCCGGGTTACCAGGGAGGCATCTGCCGCGGGCAGCAGTCCGGCCAGCCGCCGCGGCAGGTCGCCCGCTTGCTGGCAGTCCAGCACCGCCTGCCAGAACTTTGCCACCAGGCCGGGATGGCCGGGCGGCCACAGCCCCGAGGAGCCGCAAGGCTCGGCAAAGGTGGGCTTGATGAGCTGCCGGCGCTCGCGCTCGGCCAGGTCGTTGCGGATGAAGGCGAACTTGCGCAGCAGGGTGCGGGTCTCGGAATCCAGGCCGACCAGGTCGTCGAGAGCTCGCTGGAAGGTCCGCGGCATGCCCTGGCGCCACAGGCTGGCCTGTTCGAGCAGGTACAGGGCCTGGGCCCGGGACGCATCCCGGATGCCGATGACGATGCCGCTCCTGCGGGCGGCCTCCGTGGCCGCCTCGGCCGCGGCGGGCCCCGGGCGGGAAGGGGCCGTGGAAGCACAGGCAGCCAGTAGCAGACTCAGAGCGGCAGCCGTGACCCAGGGACAGCAACGATGACTCATGGCTTCATCCTCCGGATTGTCGGGGAGCCAGCTCGGCGGGGACAACGGCGTGTACCCGCCAGCCCTTGGCGGTGTTCACCATCTCCACTTCGCTCTGAACGCAGTCGTCCTGCTGCTGGCGACAGGTGCCGGCCTGCACTCGCAACAGCACCCGGCCCTGCCGGCGGCGGATCACCTCCACCGCGCGCAGGGGGCCGGTGACCTGGAAACGCAAGCGCTCGAGCATTTCCCGGCGGGCATCTTGCGGTCGCCGCGAGCGCCGCGCCAGCGTCTGCACGGCCCGTCGCAGGGCCTGCTTGCTGTCATCGTCCAGCCAAACCCGGGCGGCTTGCCAGTCACCGGCGGAGGCGGCGCCGTAGAAGGCCCGATAGGCCCCGGGAGCATCCTCGGGTGCTGCTGCCGGGCAGCCGGCGGCCAGGGCGACTGCCAGTATCAGGGTCGACCGCAACATCCTAAAAGTAATACCAGATGGTGGCATATTCATCCACGTCCTCCCCGGCATTGGCCAGCCGCTGCAGATAATCGAGGATGGGGACATCCTCGAACAGGTAGCCCCGCTGCCTCTTTTCCCAGGGGTGGAGTTCGTACACGCGGGCCCCGGCACCGTTGATGGCCAGCAGGGTACGCTGCTGTCGTGACAGTACCGGTGTCTTGCCCAGCCGGGGGAGGTTGATGACCACGTCGTCGGTACGGCGGGTACCTGGCAGCAGGCGGCTTTCTTCCTGGCGCTCCTGCAGCAGGCGGGGCAGGGGTACCAGGTAGTCGAGGGTCTCTTCCTTGCCCTTGGCGACGAAGGTGTAGTAAGGGGCGATGCCCACGCGCCTGAGCATCTGGCGCAGGCGCGCGGCTTCGAAGCGCCGGGAGACGTGGAAGGTATACACCTGCTGGTTCAACACGCTGAGGCCCTGGCGCCTGAGCCGGTCGATGGCCGCCACCAGCTCCGGGGTCACCTCGTAGGGACTTTGCACGTGCGTCACCAGGCACAGTTCCCGCCGGCCCGGCTCCCGGAAGGAGCCCAGCAGACGCGCCAGCTCGTCGTCGATGCGCATGGGCAGCGTCACCGGTATACGGCTGCCGATGCGCACCATGTCGATGTGGTCGATGGCCGCCAGGCGCTCCAACAGCCGGCGCAGCCGGCTGTTGCCGAGGACCAGGGGATCGCCCCCGGTGATCAGCACCTCGCGGATGGCGGAGGATCTTTCAATCCACTCCAGGGCGGCAGCGAGCTGGTCAGCGCGTACCAGCGCTCCCGGTGCCAGGGGTTGCTCGATTTCCCAGTTGCGCTGGCAGTAGACGCAGATCTGCGGGCAGGAATTGTAGGGCTTGAGTATGCAGATGGCCGGATAGCGGCGGGTAATTCGCTCTATGGGAGAGGTGTAGTGTTCTTCCATGAAGTCGAAGTAGAACTCCCGCTGGTCGCGATGCTCGGCCATGATGTCCACGTAGCCGGCCGGTGGCAGCACCTGGGCGCGCACCACCAGGTCGCGCCGGCTGGCCTGTTCGTCGATGAGGGAGGCGTAGTAGGGGGTCACGCCCACGGGAATGCGAAACTGGTTGGCCCGCGCGATGGCCCTTTTCTGCTCGGGAGGGATGTTGATGACGCTGGCGATCTTCTCGGGGCTGGTGAGCACGTGGCGGGCTTGCCACTTCCAGTCGTTCCAGTCCCGCTCGCTGCCACCCAGCACGGAAAGGATGCGTTGTCGCCGCTGCCGTCGTCGTGACACCACGGCCGCATCCAGGCCGTCGCTGAAACGTTCCATGGCCTGCTCGGCACGTTGCCAGAGCTCGTCCAGTTGCCGGGAGCGCAGCCGCGAGGCCTGTTCGGGAGGCAGGTCTCCGGGAATCTCCCCGGCCCGATTCTCCTCGCCCGCCAGTGGCCGGCCGGTGATGCCCCAAAACAGGTGGGTGAACTCGGCGAAGAACCCCGGACCCAGGTCCGGACGGGAGCGGCCCCGGGCCAGGTCCCAGAGGGCGGCACAGGTACTGAAACCCGCCTGGGCATCCGCCGTCGCCCGGGTCAGCGAACGCAGGGCCATGAGGCAATCACCACGACGCCGCACCTGGTTGGGAGAAAGCTGCGCCAGCGACTCCGGCGTTGTTGCTTCCTGGTCGTCGAGCCAGGCCTGCAGCGTACGCCGTGCCTGCTCCAGGGTTCCGGCCGCGGCCAGGGAGGTGAACAGCTCCGGGACGTACTCGCTCATGGTGTTGTAATCGAAGTTGTCGGCCAGTCTCGTCACTTCTTCAACCTCCTTGCAGATGACCATCTATGGTTGCACCAGCCGGCCCGTGATGCAAATTTCCCCGTGCCGGCCGCGGCCGGTCCCGGGGTTGACCGGGTGGCAGATTCTGTCACAATGCACTTGCCATGCGCCGCATCGATCTCATCGCTCCCGCCAAGATAAACCTTTACCTGCGCGTGCTGGGGTTGCGCGACGACGGCTACCACGAGATCGATACCCTGATGGTACCCATATCCCTGGCCGACCGGGTAGGGGTGGAGATTACCGGCCGGGGGGAAATATCGGTCCGCTGTCCGGGACGGCCCGAACTGGACGGTCCGGACAACCTGGCCTGGCGGGCTGCGGAGATGTTCCGGCGGCAGGCCGGCGGCGACTCCGGCATCCGGGTGGTGATCGAAAAGAACATTCCCCTGGCCGCCGGTCTGGGCGGGGGCAGCTCGGACGCGGCGGCGGTCCTGCGGGCGCTGGACCGGCTGCTCGAGCACCCCATTGATTCTGAAGAGCTTTTTTCTCTGGCCGGGCGTCTCGGTG
>QMME01000275.1 GCA_003647095.1 Deltaproteobacteria bacterium | reverse complement strand
GCGCGGGGGCCGCGGGGCTGGCCGAAGCCCCGGTTGTGGTCGGCCGGGGCCGGGGGGGGGGGCAGCCCGTCGACTTCGTTGCAGGCGAACTCGCAGGAGCGACAGCCCACGCACAGGCTGGTGTCGTGCAGCAAGCCCAGGCGGTCGGGATGGCCCTTGAAGTGCTTGTGGGCTCCGGCCCGGGCCGCGCCGGCGGCCAGGGTACCGGCGGCCAGGCCACCCAGGAATCCTCTCCGGGAGATGGTCATTGGCCTGCCTCCTCGTTCTTCTTCTCTTCTTCCTGGTGACAGTCGGTACAACCTTGCTGCTTGAGCTTCATGGCCCGGTGGCAGCCCAGGCACTGGCGGTGGTAGGCCTCGCGCAGGCCGGGCCGGTCCTTGCGGGGATCGGGCCGGGCCGGGTGGCAACTAACGCAGGCGGTTGGCCTGGTGCCGAGCGGCTGGTGGTGGTGGCAGCCGGCACAGAATATCTCCACGCGGGGCTGGAAGAAGATCGCCAGCGGGCTCTCGGCCACGGGGGCGTAGAGCTTCTGGACGATCTTCAGGTGGGGGAACTTGGTGGGCTGGTACTTCTTGCCGCCGCTGTCCAGGACCAGTTCCCGGGGAAAGGCCGTCTTTGTCGGCTGGGGCAGGGGAGGGGCCGGTACCTCGGCAAACAGCTCCGGGCGCGGTACCGGCACCGGCTCGGCCGCTGTCCCGGCCGGCGCCTCCGCCCGGGCCAGCGGAGATACCAGCACTGACTGCTCGGCCAGCTTTTCCGGCTCGGGACCGCGGTGGCACAACCGGCAGGAAGAGTCTGAGGCCCGCCGCGGCAACAGGGCATGACAGCCGGCGCAAGCCGGGCGATCGGTTTGCGCCAGGTGGCAACCGACACAGGAATGCTGGCTGTGCGGATCGTGAAAGGCCTGTTCCCGGCTCACCCCGCCTCCGGCCGGGTTGTTACCGGCCTGGTCGTGGCAATCCTGGCAGGAGCGCAGGGCGTGGTGGTGACAGCCGGTGCAGAAGAAGCTGCCGGTCTCGTGGCGCCGGTGATCGAAGGGAACCAGCTTGGCCTTGGTTCCCGCGGTCTGCACCCAGATGCGGTCGAGCTGGCCGCGGTCCAGGCGGGGGATCTTTTCCAGCTTCTTGATGGCCAGCCGCCTGTCGAGATCGTGGCAGCCCAGGCAGTCGACCGGGCCGAGCCGTTGGTCTTGCCTGCCGGCCGCTCCCGCCTGCTGCCGGCCTTCCTGCCGCTTCTTCAGGTGGCAGGAGATGCAATCGGTGTGGGCGGCGTTCTTCCAGGACGGCTTTTTGCCCTGGTCGTGATCCCCGTGGCAGTCGAAGCAGGCGGTCTCGGTGTTCTTCCGGTAGTAGAGCTTCTTTTCCTTCTCGTCGTAGAGGTGATGGCAGGCCTCGCACTTTTGTCCGCTGGCCTCGATGTGGCGCTGGTGCAGGGAGTAGTCGAAGAACATGGGCTGGCGCCGCCACTTGCCGGGCTGGTATTCCCGGTGGCAGAGGCCGCACTCCTGTTGACCGGGCCCGCTTTTCTTGCCCGCGGCGCGGCGCTGCTGGTGGCAGTCGAGGCAGAAGCCGTGGACGGAGTCGGCGTAGTCGCCGGCCTCGTTGCCGGCGAATTTCTTTTTCAGGCGGGGGCTGAACTTGCCAGCCTCGTCGTAGAGGTGGCAGGCCTGGCAGCCCTCTGCTTGCAGGGCTTGCTGGTGCTGCTGGTGGGGAAACTGCACCGGGATTCTTTCCGGCTTGCCGAAGCCGGCGGGCCAGTCCATGGTGATGACCGCCGCCGGGGGCGGGACCGGCTCTGCTTCCCGGCCACACCCGCCAGCCAGCAGCAGCGCCAGGGCCGCCACGCCCAGCGGTGCTTTCCTTGTAAACCTTGCCATTGGCTGTCTGCTCCTTGCCAGTTGCTGCTGGCCTACTTGCCGTACCGTTCGCGGTAGGGTTCCTGGATGACGGTGCGGCGAATCTGGTTTTGCCACTCGCGGGCCGGGCGTACCCTGGTGATGAGTTCCAGGCGTCCCTGTTCGCGCAGGCGCTTGTGGATCTCGAACCAGGCACAGGGAATGTCGGGATCCACCTCGCAGGTGCCGTCGGCGCGGGTGCCGCCGCAGGGCCCGTTGAACAGGCTCTTGGCACAGCGGGTCACCGGGCAGATGCCGCCGGTTTCGCCCAGGACGCAGTCGCCGCAGGTGCGGCAGTTTTCCTCGTACCAGCCCACGTCCTTGTCGAAGCCGACGAAATCGGTGTTCAGCGCCGGCAGCACCGGCAGGCGCGGATAGCGCTCGGCCACGAACTGCACGCCGGCACCGCAGGCGGTGGAGACGATGGCCTGGTAGTCGCCGGCCAGCCGATCAATGTCGGCGAAGAAGTCGGCGTTGCACTGGCGCTCGATGGTGTAGGTGTTGACCTCCAGCTGTCCGCCCCGGTTGCCGTAATCCTCGCGCAGGTCGGCGGCCAGCTGCTCGGCCTCGCGCTGGCCGCCGGCCAGGCAGATGGAGGTGCAGCCGCCGCAACCCAGCACCAGCACCGGGTTCAGCTGGCCCAGCATCTCCACTATCTCCTCGAGCGGTTTTCTGTGTGCAATGATCATCTCGAAACCTCCGGGCCGGGCGAGCGGCCGTGTTTGCTAGAGCCAGCTTTCCTGGTGGCCCTGCTCGTCGAAGTCGGGGTACACCCCCTGCGAGCGGCAGACCGCGCGGGCCAGGGCGATCATGCGGGGGATGTCCACGCCCACCGGGCAGTAGCAGCGTCGGCACAGCACGCAGTTGCGCCAGACGATCTTCTTGATCTTTTCCAGGAAAGACCTTTCCACCCGTCCCCGGCGCCGGTAGAGCACTCCCAGGGAGTTGAGCACCTTGTAGGAGGGCATGTACCGGGGATCCTTGTCGCGGGCCATGAACAGAAAGCAGCTTTCCGCGCACAGGGTGCAGTGCATGCAATGGGACAGGTAACGCTTCATCTCGGCCCGGTGGGCGGCCAGCAGGTCTTTGACCTTGCCGGTGTCCACCGTTGCTTGCTGGGCGGCTGCCATGTGGTTCCTCCCGGCCTTCCGCTACCAGGCCCGCGAGCCCTGGCCGAAGCTGTACTCGCCGGGCAGCAGGAAACGGTAGAGGAAGAAGTAGATCATGTGCCCCAGCTTGGTGAAGGGAATGGCCATGAGCATCAGTTCCCCGCAGCCGATGTGCACCAGGATGACGGTGTGGTAGTCGAGCCAGTGGTGGGCGGCCATGAAGCCGGTGACGAAGGGAGCCAGGGTGATGGCCAGCACCAGGTAGTCGTAGAAGGTGGTGATGGCGCGCACCCGCCGCACCAGCAACCGCCGCCACAGGAAGATCGCCCCGCACAGCAACACCACCAGGGTCATGGCATCGACGGCGGCATCGGCCAGGCTGGGCAGCCCGGCGCCCAGGCCGCGGCGCAGCAGCTCGTTGTGGGCCCGGGCCAGCAGGGGAGCGGCGAACAGGAAGGTGTGGAACACCACGGTGACCACGGTCATGAACGGATGGGTGAACAGCACCGTGCGTCGCAGCCGGGGCCAGTGCCGCTGGTAACAGGCGCTGGAGCCGTTCACCAGCCAGGCATAGAGCGCGGCCGGGGTGAGAGGAGTTTTCTTGTCTTTCTGCGGCTTCTTCTTCTTCGGTTCCGGGACGGCCAGCCGGCGCCGCTGCCGGGGCGAGGTGTTGCGGAAGAACAGCCAGCCCTGCAGCAGCAGCCCGGCGAAGAAGACCGCGAAGGCGATCCACACCAGGGGGCCGCGGATGAATTCCTCCATGGTCATTCTCCCGCGGCCGGGGCTCCGCCATTGCCTCCGTCCACCCGGGGACGGGGCAGCAGGCCGGCCTGCTCGACGATCTGCGGTACCTTGTGCTCCCACTCGATGGCCATCAGGTGCACCCCGGCCACGCCCTTCATCTCGCGGAACTCCTGGATCTGCTCGCAGGCGATCTTGATGCCCTCGGCGGCGATGGCCCCCTTCTTGCCCTTGGCTCCCTGCAGGCGCTTGATCAGGTGATCGGGCACGTCCATGCCGGGAACCGAGTTCTTCATGTACTTGGCCATGCCCAGCGACTTGAAGGGAGTGACTCCGGCCAGGATGAACACCTTCTCGGTCAGGCCCTCCTCGTTGGCGAGGTGAATCCAGCGCCGGAACTTCTCCATGTTGTAGATGCACTGGGTCTGGATGAAGTCGGCCCCGGCGGCCACCTTCTTGGCCAGGCGGGTGATGCGCCACTCGAAGGGCTCGGCGAAGGGGTTGGCCGCGGCCCCGATGAAGATGCGCGGCGGGGTGTCGATGTCCTCGCCGGAGAGGAACTTGCCCTCGTCGCGCATGCGGCGGACCATGGCGATGAGCTGGATGGAGTCGATGTCGAACACCCCCTTGGAGTGAGGGTGATCGCCGAACTTCTGGTGGTCGCCAGAGAGGCAGAGCATGTTGCGGATGCCGTGGGCGTAGGCTCCCAGGATGTCGGCCTGCATGGCCAGGCGGTTGCGGTCCCGGCACACCATCTGGTAGTTGGGCTCCAACCCGTCCTGGATCACCAGCAGCGAGGTGGCCCAGGAGGACATGCGCACCACCGCCGTCTGGTTGTCGGTGATGTTGACGGCGTCGACCTTGTCCTTGAGGTAGGCGGCCTTCTTGTGCACCGCCTCCACGTTGGCGCCACGCGGCGGGCCCAGCTCGCCGGTGATGGCGAAGTGTCCGGCCCGCAGCACCGCTTCCAGGTTACCGCCAGATTTCGTTTCCATGATCGTGGGCTCTCCTTGGCAAGCTGGGATATCGATACCACCATGACGCCACCGGGGGCGCGGCTGAAATGTGCCACCCGTGGTGCCTTGCTGTCAAGTGCGGCAAGGGGGTGGTTGAATGATGTATGCGGTGATTTTCAACGAGAATTCATATAGACTAGTGAATGGCTAATATATAAAATTTCTTTATATGCGACCCGGGCCGGAATGGCGCTTTTTTGGGGGTGTGGCGACTTGATTGCCCGCCGGGCATGTGGAAAGATGACAATCGCGGTTCTGCCTGGCGAACTGATCTTGAATAAGACGGGTCGTGTTTCGTCACTCGGAAGCTGGCGACTTACTTTTTGTTCACCGAACAACGAGGAGGAACAGATGAGACGATTGCTCGTGGCAACATCGATGGCGGCGACTTGCTTGCTGGCGCTGCCGGCGCTTTCCCAGCAACGGGTCAAGATCGGACCCGGCGGCGTCGAGGTGGAGACCGAGGGCGCCAAGGTCAAGACCGGCTCGGGCAGCACCCAGATAACCACCCCCGGTGTCGAGGTCAAGGCCGACGAGACCGGCGTGGAGATAAAGACCCCCGGCGCCCGCGTCAAGGCCGGCAGCGGCGGTGCCACCCTGGAAGTGGGCGGCGGCGAGGCACCCGCTCCCGCGCCCACCGTCGTGGTTCCCCAGGGCTTCAAGCAGCAGGCGCCCATCGTCTGCCAGGGAAACCAGGATCGCACCTACTCGCACGTCTATCTCAACTGCCGGACGGACTGCGTGCTGGTCCAGGGCAACTGCGAGATCACCATCAAAGACAGCCGCATCGAGGCCGGCCGTCACGGGGTGCTGCTGCAGGGCAACGGCGACGTCAAGCTGGTGCGCACCTACGTCCGGGGCCGGAAGGCGGCCATCAAGGTCACCGGCAACGGCGATGTCGAGGCCTCCGGTTGCACCATCGTCGGTGGAGTCCAGACCTCGGGCAACGGCGAGTTCGAGGACGAGGGCGACAACACCTTCCGGCAGCGCTGATTCGAACGCCGCCCCGCCCGCAACGCCCGGCCGGGCGGCCTGGCCCGTAATAACCGGAAATCCATTGTCCCCGCGGACCGGGTAGCCGCCTTTCCGGGCCTGCCCGGCGCGGGCCTTCCTCAGCCCAGCTTGTTACCGCAGTTGGGGC
>QMME01000274.1 GCA_003647095.1 Deltaproteobacteria bacterium | reverse complement strand
CGATGACGTGCAGCAGTTCCCCGGAACCGTCGGCCCGGGCCGCGGTCACCCGCACCCCGGTGAGGTCCTGGCTGCTGGCGGTGCGGTTGTAGATCTCGAACCACTCCTTGCCCTCGTCGCGATCCTGGGGATTGGCCATGATCTCGGTTATCACCAGGTCGCCGGCCAGCAACTGGGCCTGGCAACTGGGGGTACCCGATCCCGAACCGCCGCAGCCGGCGGCCGCCAGGACCAGCGCCAGCGGCCCGGCCGCCAGCATCGCCATCGCGCCTCTGCCCGGCTTCATGGTTGTGCCTCCTGTTCGACCTTGTCCTGCTGCTGCTGCAGCAGTTCGCGCCAGTGCTGCCGCTCGGCCTCGACCTCGGCCCGCTCCACCTCGCCCTCGGTATCCCAGCCGGAATAGTTGGGCACCATCTTGGACACGGTGATCTGGCCCGGGGTATTGACGACGATCTGCAACTCGTCCCGGTGCCGCCAGCGATTGTGCCACTTGCTGACGATACCGCGTACGATGACGAACTCCCCCCGGTAGCCGCCGATGCCGCTGGAGCCGAAGACGTCCTTGTCGAAGAACACCAGCGGAAAATCGGAACCGATGCGCCGGCTCAGCATCACCTTGGTGGGACCCTTGTCGCCCAGCTTGATCTCGCCCACCAGCCCCAGCAACACCACTTCCCGGTCCAGGTGCCGCTCCAGCCGGCGCACGGCGTCCCAGTGGGTGAGGGTAATGTAGTTGTCGCGGCCCATGGCTTCCTGCTCGAACCGCCAGATGAACTCGGCGCGGGCGTTCCACCACTCCAGCCGCTCGGGGTAGTCGCGGTAGTGTTCCCGGCGGGGATCCCAGATGCCGCGCCGGGCCTGCTGGGCCTGGCGCTGGGCGGCCACGAACTGGTCGTGGAAGCGGCGGGAATAGGAGTACTTGGTGAAATAGGGGCTCATGCCGGCCCGCACGCATTCCAGGTTGTAGTTGACCCAGCGCCCCTGCTTGCGGGCGAAGACGTAGGCCAGGTAGCGACCGTAGCGACCGCGGATATCCTTGGGGTGATCGCGCTCCAGGCGCACGGTGCGGACCCCGGCGAAGAATTTCTCGGCGAAGTGCTTGGCCGCCTCGCCCAGGGGCGTGGCCGCCTTGACCGGGCGCGGGCTGGGACCCTGCTTGGCCTGCAGGTACTTGTCGAACCCCATCTCGTACAGCCGCCGGTCGGCCTCGGACTTGAAGGTCTCCTCGGTGTCGATGGCCAGCAGGCGCAGGGTGGTGCGCAGCCCGGCCACGCGGATGGTGTCGCCGTCCACGACGGCGTGGTCATCCAGGGTGAACTCGCCGATTACCAGGCCGGGGGTCTCCAGGCGGCGCAGGCGCTGCTGGATCTCCTGCCGCTGCAGGCGGCGCACCCGCTTGGACCCGCCGCAGGCCAGCGGGCCCAGCACCAGCGCGGCGGCCAGCAGGGCCACCGCGGCCTTTCCGCTCAGGGACATGGGTGGTTGGCCTCCCGCGGGGTGCCGGGCAGCCCCGCCTGGGTGCCGCCGTCGTCAACGGCGGCCGGGGTGTCGTCCACGCACCAGGCCGCGTCGTCGTCGTTGCCCGCGGCGTCCGGGGTCAGGTTGCCGTCGTAGGACCAGCTGCCCGCGCCGGGCAGGTTGCGCCAGACCAGGCGATCGACCAGTTCCCCGCAGGAACGCACCTCGATGATGGCGTCACTGTAGAGATCGCCGGCGAAATCATCCTCGTAGCCCCAGTCGACCCAGCCGGGCAGCCCGCCCGGGTCAGCCGGGAAGCGCCCCATCACGAAGTATCCTCCCGCGTCGAGAACCAGCTGCCGGTCACGCACCACCAGGTCGTGCTCCCCGGAGCCGTCGAGCTTGCGCAGGTTCACGGTTAGGCCGGCCAGGTTCAGGGCCCTGCCGGTGGTGTTGGCGATCTCGATCCACTGGCCCCAGGTGTCGGCGCCGCCCTGGGGGCCACGCACCTCGGTCACGGCCAGCTCGCCCGCGCCCACGGGGGTGCAGTCCAGCTCCAGCGGCGCCCGCGCGCAGCCGCCCGCCGGCGTAAACAGGCCCGCCAGCAGCAGCGCGGCAGCCGGCACGTGGAACCAGGAAGGACGGCGGCGAGAGTGGTGGCCCGGTGGGAAAATCATACCGCAATCATTCTCGGCAATTATACGACAAAGATCAAGCAACGGCGCGCCCGGCTTGACAGCCGACCAGCCTCCCCGCACATTGGTGACCATGAAAAACAAGATCCTGCGCATCGTCGTCCAGGGAAGCATGATGCTGGTGGGTTCGGCCGCCCTGGCCCTTTCCTACAACCTGTTTCTCATGCCCAACCAGGTGGTGCCGGGCGGGGTGGGCGGCCTGGCCATGCTGCTGCACCACCTGTTCGGGGCACCGGTGGGCCTGAGCATCATCGTCATGAACATTCCCCTCTTCGCCCTGGGCGTGAAGGTGCTCGGCCGCAGCTACGGCGCCAAGTCGTTGCTGGGGCTGCTGGTGTCGTCGCTGCTCATCGACTTCTTCACCTACCTGGTGCCCCTGCCGGCGGCCACCCACAACCCGCTGCTGGCCTGCATCTTCGGCGGCCTGGTGCTGGGAGCCGGGCTGGGGCTGGTATTCCGGGCCGGCGGTTCCACCGGCGGCGTGGACATCCTGGCCCAGGTGCTCAGCCGCTACAGCCAGCTGTCGACCGGCAGCGCCATCCTGGCCATCGACTTCGTGGTCATCTCCCTGGCCGGGGCCGTCTACGGCAACTTCGAACTCTCCCTCTACGGCTACGTCAACCTCTACGTGCAGACCCGGGTGGTGGACCTGGTGCTCGAGGGCATGAGCTACACCCGGGCCATGTTCATCGTCTCGCAACGGGCGGAGGAGGTGGCCCGGGCCGTCACCGGGACCCTGGGCCGGGGCGCCACCCTGCTGCCGGGGCGGGGGGCCTACACCAACGAGCAGCGCACCATGGTCTTCACCGTCATGTCCAAGCGCGAGGCCGTGCGCTGCCGGGAGATCGTCCGCCGCACCGATCCCCGCGCCTTCGTCATCATCACCGACGTCTACGAGGTGCTGGGCGAGGGCTTCCACCCCCGCGGCGCCGGGCTCCAGCCCGGTTGAAGAGGAGAAGCTTGTCCCCCCGAAAACCTTTTAGGTATCCAGAATCTCCCACCCGGGACTGGCGGATTTCCCAGATCGGCCAGCAAGATCAAGGAGAGGCAAGAAAATGGCCGCAGTCGTAGTGCAACTACGTCGAGGACCATTTTCGCAGCAGCGACGCGGAGATTGCGGCCGAGGTGGGAAATCCGGGTATCAGGTGGGATTGACCGGACCCTCCAGGTCTGACAGACTTGCGGTGGTGAGCCGGAGGTGGCGACATGGGAGAACCCAAGGTCAGAACGAGCATATCCCTGGAGCGAAAGAAGTACGAACGCCTGCTGAAAATCGCCAGGCGGAGGCGCTGTTCGGTATCCACGCTGATTCGACAATCGCTTGAAATGACACTAGGGCTCTACGACGCCGAGGACAGGAAGCGTGCCGTGGAGGAAATTTCATCTCTCGGTCTCCCGGTGGCTTCTTGGCAACAGATGGAGAAGGAAATAATCTCCGGGGCTACCGAGCAGTGAGAACCTTCATCGACAGCAATATACCGATGTATGCTGCCGGCGCGGAACATCCGGCCAAGAAAAGAAGTGTCAGGTTGCTGGAGCGCATCGCCACTGGTCGTATCCAGGCAGTGAGTGATGCCGAAGTATTCCAGGAGATCCTGCACCGCTTCCGTGCCATCGGCAGGTTGGCCGATGGTTTCAGGCTTTTCGACTCCTTCCTCAAACTGATCCCAGAGATTCTTCCCGTGACTATCGATGATGTAAGAAATGCCAGAGTGATAATGGCAGAAAACCGAAAATTGACAGCGCGCGATGCCATTCACGTTGCAGTAATGCGGCGACGGGGGATCGCCACCATTTACTCTTTCGACAAGCACTTCGATGAAGTCTCCGACATCAAGAGAATAGAACCTTCCTGATTCCCCACCAGACACAAATGCCTGAGTACGGGTTCCCCATCTTCCAGGAAGAGTTCCAACGCCATGAAGAAGGACTTGCCGGGTCGTTGCACGCGGTGCCGTCTGATTAACGGGTCGGACCGCCGTTGTTCCCGCCGGGCCGCTGCCCGGTTGACCGGCCTCAATAGGCCGAGCCGCGGTGTTGTGCCGCAGTCATGAAGACTATCCGTTCCTCTTCGTCCACCTCGTAGAAGAACCGCCAGTCACCGATGCGGTAACGCCAGGTATCCGGCCGGTACGATTTCAACTTCTTGATGTTGGGACCGAAATGGGGCCGGAGGCGGAGCCGGGGGTATACCAGCCGGCGCAGCTTCTTCACCACCTGTCCCCGCCCGGCCTTTTCGAGCGCTGCCAGATCCCGCGTAAACTGCTCGGTTTCGAAGATCCGGTACTCATTCAACGAATTTGCCCCGGCGCCGGCGGGCGTCCCGCGAACCCTTCTTCAGGCGCCCGAGAAGCTTCTCGTTGGAGAGGATCTCCTTCATCTCCGCATCATCGGTGAACTGCTCCTCCAGTATCCGGTGCAGGGCGGAGGTCTCGATCAGATTGGCGATGGAGCGCCTTTCGGCCCGGGCCGCCTCGGAAAAAACCCGGTAGGTCTCCTCGTCGAGCCGCAGGGTGACGGTTTTGGCCATGATTCACCTTGCTTTCGTTTTCGTTCACTTTCATTCTAGCGGAGAACCCCGGCAGGATCAATCCCCACGTCGCACCAAGCACCGTCGAGGCTCGCCGGGCCGGTCGCGGCGCCGGGCTGCTGCCCGGTTGACCGCAAGTGGTCACTGCCAATAGACTGGTAGGGGAACGGCAAACAAGGAGCGGGCCATGAAAAAGCTGTCGTGCGTAAACCTGTTTTCGGGGGCGGGTTGGAACCGGGGAGTGCTGCTGTCAGCCGGGGCGCTGGTGCTGGTCCTGGCGGCCGCCGGCTGCGGCTCGGACACGGTGTCGGGGCCGGCCCGCTGCAGCACGGACGCCGATTGCGCCGAGGGCGAGGCCTGCGACGACGGCGTCTGCCACGCCCAGTGCATGACCAGCGAGGACTGCCCGGCCGGCCAGCAGTGCACCAGCGGCTACTGCCGCACCCCCTGCAGCGACGATTCCCGCTGCGGCGACAACGAGATGTGCCAGGACGGCTTCTGCCAGGCCCGCCCGCCGGACGACGGCGGCAGCGACGGCGGCGACGGCGGCGACGGCGGCGACGGCGGCGACACCGTCAATCCCGACGACCGTGACGGCGACGGCCTGCCCAACAGCGTCGAGGACAAGAACGGCAACGGCCACGTCGATCCCGGCGAGACCGATCCCGACGATCCCGATTCCGACTCCGACGGCCTGCTCGACGGTGTCGAGGATGCCAATCACAACGGCCAGCTCGACGACGGCGAGACCAATCCCCTCAACGCCGACAGCGACGGCGACGGCCTGCCGGACGGTGTCGAGGACGCCAATCACAACGGCCAGGTCGATGACGGCGAGACCGATCCCAACAACCCCGACAGCGACTCTGACGGCCTGGCCGACGGCCTGGAGGATGCCAACCTCAACGGCCAGCAAGACGACGGCGAGACCGATCCCGCCCGGGCCGACAGCGACGGCGACGGCCTGCCCGACGGCATCGAAGACAGCAACACGAACGGCCACCACGACAACTGGGAGACCGATCCCCTGAACCCCGACAGCGACGGCGACGGCCTGCCCGACGGCATCGAGGACGCCAACCACGACGGTATCAAGGATCCCGGCGAGACCAATCCCCTGAACCCCGACAGCGATGCCGACGGCCTGCCCGACGGCATCGAGGACGCCAACCACGACGGCGTGGTGGGCGCGGGCGAGTGCGATCCGCTCGATCCCGACAGCGACGACGACGGCCTGG
>QMME01000273.1 GCA_003647095.1 Deltaproteobacteria bacterium | reverse complement strand
CGGGTGCACCCAACCCCGACTGCGGCATCACCCCGGAAGGCAAGTGCCGCGACGGCGGGGTGCTGCGCGACCAGCGCCTGCCCCAGGCCGGCGACCTGGTGATCACCGAGATCATGGCCAACCCGGACGCCGCCCCCGACGCCAGCGGCGAGTGGTTCGAACTCTACGTGGCCCGGGACATCGATCTCAACCAGCTGCAGATCGGCAAGAACGCCCCGGAGGTGCAGCAGCAATTACCCGGCGGCGATTGCCTGGCCGTCAGCGCCGGCAGCTACGTCGTCTTCGCCGCCAGCTCGGACCCGGCCGCCAACGGGCACCTGCCCCGCGTCGATTTCCCGCTCGACTTCACCCTCACCAACTCCGGCGGCGGCCTGTTCGTGGGCTTTGCCGACCAGGTGCTGGACGCCGTGACCTACCCCGCGGCCACGGCCGGTGCCTCCACCATGCTGGACCAGGGTTCGCTGGACGCCGCCGCCAACGACGACCCGGCGGCCTGGTGCACCACCGTCGCCGGCACCACCTACGGGGACGGTGATCGCGGAACCCCGGGCCAGGCCAACCCGGCCTGCCCCTAGGATGGCGCCATGAAGGGCCGGGGCTGGTTGTTGCTGTTGTTGTGGGGAGCCGGGCCGCTGGCCTGCGGCGGCGGCGGCCGCTGCGGGCCGGGCTCGGCCACGGTGCAGCGGGTAATCGACGGCGACACCGTGGAGCTGGCCGACGGCCGGCGGGTGCGCTACCTGCTCATCGACGCCCCCGAAAACACCTCCGGCCACAACGACTGCTACGGGGCCGAGGCCACCGCCTACAACCGGGCCCTGGTGGAGGGCCGCCGGGTGCAGCTGGAGTACGACGTCGAGTGCAGCGACCGCTACGACCGGCTGCTGGCCTACGTGCGGGTGGACGGGCAGGAGGTCAACGCCCGCCTGGTGGAGCAGGGTTACGCCTGCGTCTACTACATCCCCCCCAACGGCCAGCAGCGTCAGGTGGAGTACCAGACCCTGGAGGCCCAGGCACGGGCGGCCGGCCGGGGCATGTGGGGAGAATGCCAGGTGGTGAGCTGTGATCGCTGACGGCAGGCTAGGGCGCCGGCGGGCAGGCGGCCGGTTTGTCCGGCAGGCGCGGGTAGGGATAGCGCCCGGCCAGGCCCTCCTTGACCAGTTGCTCGTTGATGTTCACGCCCCGGCAGAAGATTTTCGCCAGGCGCCGGCCGTACTTGTCGGTCTGGCGGCCCTCCAGGCGTACCGGGCTGGAGCGGGGGCAGAGCTGGCGCGCCCGGCGGGTGGCGGCCTTGCCGCAGGCGAACACCTGCTCCAGGGAAAGGTGCCACCAGCGCACCTGGCGTTCGCCGCGGCGCCGCGAGTTGTCGTCGAAACCCGACTCCGGGGTGTCGATGCCCACCAGGCGTACGGTCACCCGGCCGCCGGGGGGGCAGTCGACGATGGCCGTGTCGCCGTCTTCCCAGAAGAGCAGGCGGCAGTCGTCGCCGCCGGAGGCCGAGGCCGGTACCGGTTGGTCGGCCGGGCCGGAATGGGAGCAGGAGTTGACCAGGAACAACAACAGCAGCAGGGGTAGACGGCGCATGAACGCTTCCTCCTTGGCGGGCCCATCCTATCGCCGCCTGCCGGTCCTGGCAACGGCGTTGCTGGCGCTGGTGGTGGCACAGACGGCGGGGGCGGAAGACTACGGCGAGTTCATCCAGGTGGAGACGGAAGAAGACCTGCTCGACCTGCTCAGCGCCCAGGAACTGCAGGACGACGACTACGAGACCCTGCGCGAGCTGCTGCAGGACGGCATGGATCTGAACTCGGCCTCGCGCGACGAGCTGTACTCGCTGCCCAATCTCACCTACGCCGACGTCGACGCCATCCTGGACTATCGCCGCGAGGCCGGGCGCATCCACCACCCGGCCGACCTGGTGGCGGCCGGGGTGCTCGAGGAACGCAAGCTGCTGGCCATCGCTCCCTTCCTGGTGGTGGTGGAGGAGAAGCCCGCCGCCTGGGCCACCCATGGGCGGGTGCGCTACCTGGGCACCTACGTGGCCGGCGACGAACGCGTGCCGGCCATGGCCCTGGCGGCCCGGGTGTCGAGCCTGCGTCACCTGGAAGCCGGGCTGGTGGGGGTGCTCACCCGCCAGCGCCTGGGAGACGTGCGCTACGATCCCAACCGCGGGGCCCTCTCGGCCGAGCCGCCGGGAGTGCAGTTCCACCTGCCCAAGTTCTACCTGCAGTGGCAGGACCGGCGCTGGCACCTGCTGGCGGGAACCTATCGCATCGGCTTCGGCCAGCGGCTCACCTTCGACAACACCACCCTGAGTCTTCCCAACGGCATCCGCCTGGACGACACCCTCTATACCAACCAGGACCTTTCCCGCTCCTGCCGGGAGTCGGAGGCCGAGCAGGGGGTGTCTCCTTGCGCCGGCGACGCCCGCTACCAGTACCAGTCTCCCGACTACCGCTGGACGGATCGCCTGCGCGGGATGGCGGTGGGCCTGAAGAAGCTGGAGCTGGGTTCGGGCTGGCTGCAGGCCTACGGCTTCGCCTCCTACCAGACCCGCTCCATCTACCAGTACGAGATCTACGATGCCGCCGCCTGTGCCGATCCCACCAACGACTCCGACCCGGACTGTGCCGCTCCCTGGGTGTACAAGCGCCGGGACGACCTGCTGGAGCCCACCACTCGCTTCTCCTACCAGACGCTGCCCGACATGTTCAACGAGCTGCTCGGCGGCGGCAACGTCAGCTACTTCTTCGACCGCCGCAGCCACCTGGGGGTGACCGGTTACGGGGCCGACATCCGCTGGCTGGTGCAGGGCATGACCCTCGACTTCCAGGAGTGGTCGCGCCTGCCCTACGGGGGCGCCTTCGGGGCGCTGGGCGTAGACGGCGCCTGGGGGAGGGGAGCCATGGACCTGGCCGCCGAGGTGGCCCGCTCCTTCGACGGCCAGCCCGGCGGCGGCGGCATGGCGGCGCTGCTGCGTTCCACCTTCACCGTGGGCAAGCACGAGTTCGAGGGGGTGCTGCGCTACTACGATACCGATTTCGCCAACCCCTATGCCCGGCCCGTCTCCGCCCCCGACGAGTACGATGGCCTGCGGGCCCGCGATGAGTCCGGCCTGCGCATGCGCTACACCGGCAAGGTCGGCGACTGGCAGCTGCGCGGACTGCTGGACTTCTGGGGGGTGCTCTCGGACCAGCAGGCGCGCCTGCGCCTGTGGACCCGCGTCGACTACGAGCTGAGCAGCTGGTTGCTTCCCGGCCTGTGGTTCGAGGCCCAGGATCGCGATCTCGCCAGCAGCGGGCGCCACAACTGCTTCGAGGTTCCCGTGGAGACCAGCGAGGGCGAGCCGGTTCCCTGCTCGGGGGAGAAGTACCAGCTGGGGGTGCAGCTGCGCCTGCTGCCGCTGCGGCGGCTGGCGCTCACCGTCAAGTATCAGCATCGCTTCCTGGACGACGGCCGCAGCAACTACGACGACAAGATGCGCCAGGACAGTTCCCTGTGGCTGGTGATGAACTGGTGGGCCACGGACTCGCTGCGCCTGCGGGTGCGCCTGCGCTACCTCAACGAGGCCCTGGACGCCGGCGACTACCTGGAACAATCCCTGTGGGCCTACCTGGAAGGGCTGTGGAAGCTGGACCGCACCCTGCGGGTGAAGCTGCGCTACGAGATCTACGCCTGGCTCGACGACCGTACCTCCACCCGGGAGCGCAACCCCAACCCGGCCCACTGGCTCCGGCTGGAGCTGGAAGCACGCTTCTGAGCGCGTCACTGCCCGGCGCCGTCCGTGTGCCCGGCGCGAAGCCACCCGGCGCGAAGCCACTTGCACATTGCTCCGTTTGCGACTATAAAGACGCCCGCTCTGGCGAGCAGCAGGAAAGGGGAGTGACATGGCCGGAAGCAAGGAAGAGGTTTTCGCCCGCGCCGAGCGGCCGCAAATAGCCCTCATCACCAACCACGGCTACGGCGGGGTGGAGATACCCATCGGCGGGGCCCCGGACACCGGCGGCCAGAACGTCTACGTCAACCAGCTGGCCACGGCCCTGGACGAGCTGGGCTTCAAGGTGACGGTTTTCGCCCGCGGCGGGTTTCCCTTCTTCGATTCGCAACGGGTGCGCTCGGAGCCCGAGTACCTCACCGACCACGTGCGCTACGTCTACGTTCCCGGCGGCGGCGACCAGTTCATCAGGAAAGAAGACATCGCCGTGGCCCTGGACGAGGAGATCGACTGGCTCGACGGGTTCATCCGCCAACAGGCCGAGCAGCTGGGTTGCGCTCCCTGGCAGGTGTACGAGGTGGTCAACACCCATTACTGGGACGCGGCGGTGATGGGCATGCGCCTGGTGGAACGCTGGCGCGACGACGTGGTGGCCGCTGCCGCCGGGCGGCTGCTCCAGGGGGTGCTCGGCGGCGAGCAACTGCAACAGTTGCGCCGGGAGCGGCACTGGATGGCCCTGGGCGAGGCTCCCGCCTACCAGCTGGGCAAGCTGCTCATCGAGGCCGAGGGCTCGCCGGCCACCCCGCTGGTGCAACGGGTGCGGGCGGCGGCCACCAAGTGGGCGGCGGTGCACGGCAGCAACGACGGCACCGAGGTGGATCGCCTGGTGGGCGCGGTGGCCTACGCCCTGGCCGAGGTCCGGGAGCGGCTGGCTCCCAGCCTGCACCTGCTGGCGGCCGCCGAGGCCCTGGGCCTGGCCCTGCTGGACCTGGTGCCCGAGGTGGCCGATGCCCTGGAAGAGCAGCTGGTGGCGGTGGACCGCCACGTGTGGACCCCGCATTCGCTGGCGGCCTTGAAGGAAGACAACTTCCGCGACAAGGATGCGCAGGTGAAGCGGGCCTTGAAGTTCTGCGAGCGGCGCAATCACGAGCGGGCGGTATGCAACCAGACGCTGGCCTTCGCCGCCACCTCCACCGAGATCGCCGAACGCCTGCTTACCCACTACCACGTTCCCCAGGAACAGATCTTCTACTTTCCTCCCTGCGTCGATGGCAAGACCTTCCGGTCCCGGTCGGCCCAGGAACTGCAGGCCGCCTGGCAGTACCTGTCCGAGGTGAGCGGGGTCGACGTCGAGCGCCTGCGGTCCGGCAAGATCATCTTCGAGACCAGTCGCATGGATCACACCAAGCGCAAGGACGTATTGCTGGAGGCCTTCGCCTACGTGGCCCGCGAACGCGACGATGCCTACCTGTTCATCGGCGGCGGGCCGGAAGGGCAGCTGATCGAGGAACTCAAGCAGTTGCGTGACTCCAAGCCGGAACTGCGCGGGCGGGCCTTCCTCACCGGCTTCATCCCCGAGGAGCACATCGGCCCCCTGTTCGCCCTGGCCGACATCTACGTCACCGCCTCGGAGATGGAGGGCTTCGGCATGTCGGTGCTGCAGGCGGCGGCCTCGGCCACGCCGGTGATCTGCTCGGACCTGGTGCCCTTCGCCGTGCAGTACGTGCCCCACGAGGCGGTCATCGTTCCGGCGGGAGAGGTGTTCGACTTCGCCCGGGCCATGCAGGATCTGCTCGAGGACGAGTCCGACCGGCTGGCGCGTGGCCGGCGGCTGGTCGAGAAGACGGCGGCCTTCGACTGGCAGGCCCAGGCGGCGGCCTTCCTGGACTACCTGCGCGGCTGCGGCTGGACCATCAGAGAGGGCAGGAGGGAGTCATGATCGGCGACAAGCTGGTGATAACCGATTACCACCGCCGGGGAGCGCGCCTGGTGATGGACAAGCTGGCCCCCATGCTGGAGGCGGCCGCCGGCCGGGTGCTGGCCGTGAGCGTGGCCGGGGAGTCGGGCAGTGGCAAGAGCGAGATCGCCCACTGCCTGGGCGAACTGGCCGAGCAGCAGGGCCGCCACTACGTCATCCTGGGCCAGGACGACTACTTCAAGCTGCCGCCCCGCTCCAACCACGAGCGGCGCCTGGAAGACATCTCCTGGGTGGGG
>QMME01000272.1 GCA_003647095.1 Deltaproteobacteria bacterium | reverse complement strand
ACACAAGATTGGCGCCGACGCCGTTGAGCTCCACACCGGCACCTTTTGCGACTCCCGGGGCAAGCAGCTCCGGCAGCGGGAGATGCAGCGCCTGGTCGACGCCGCCAAGACCTGCGCCAAGCTGGGCCTGGCGGTATATGCCGGGCACGGGCTGAACCTGCTCAACGTGGCTCCGGTAGCGGCCATCCTGGAAATCAGCGAGTTCAACATCGGCCACAGCATCATCTCCGATGCCCTGTTCGTGGGCATGCAGCAGGCGGTGGCGCGCATGAAGACCGCCATCGCCCAGGCACGGGCCGAAGCGGCCGGCTGAGACGTCATGGCTCTGCCCGTACTCAACGCCGCGCAGATGCGCGAGCTCGACCGCACCACCATCGAGGACATCGGCATACCCGGCCCGGTGCTGATGGAGATCGCCGGCCGTGGTTGCGCCCAGGCCGTCGAGGATCTGCTCGGCGGGGCCGGGCACGTGCTGGTGGTCTGCGGCAAGGGCAACAACGGCGGCGACGGTCTGGTGGCAGCCCGCCACCTGGCAGGCTCCGGTTACCGGGTGGACATCCTGCTGCTGGCCGAACCCGGGCAGGTGAGCGGCGATGCCGCCCTCAACCTGGGCATACTGCGGCGGCTGAACATTCCCGTACAGCCGGTCGGCGAGAGCGGGCAGCTGCTTGGCTCCGGCCGCCACGACATCATTATCGACGCCATCCTGGGCACCGGGCTGAAAAGCGAGGTGCGCGGCCTGTACGCCCAGGCCATAGACTGGATCAACGGCAGCGGCCTGCCCGTGGTGGCCGTGGACGTACCCTCGGGAATCAGCTCGGACAACGGCCGGGTGCTGGGCCGGGCGGTACGGGCCGCAGAGACGGTGACCTTCGGCGAGCTCAAGCCGGGACTGGTTTTTCATCCCGGGGCCGCCCACGCCGGGCGCATCCGCATCATCGACATCGGCATACCGCCGGGCCTGCTGCCCGAGGGTCCGGGTGGCTGCTGGCTGCTCGAGGACCAGGACCTGCTTCAACACTTGCGCCCCCGCCCGGCCGATGCCCACAAGGGTCGCTTCGGCCACCTGCTGGTGTTGGCCGGTTCGGCCGACAAGCCGGGAGCGGCCGGGCTTTGCTGCCGGGCGGCCGTGCACGGCGGCGCCGGCCTGGTCACCCTGGCCGCTCCGCCGGCGGTGCTGCAGCGCGTGGTGAGCGGGCCGGTGGAGTACATGGGCGTGCCGGTGGAACAACCTTCGGCCCTGCTGGAAGCCTGCACCGGCAAGCAGGCGGTGGCCATCGGCCCCGGCCTGGGCACCGACGGCCGGGCGGCCGAACTGGTGCAGCGGGTGGTGGAGGAGATCGACCTGCCCCTGGTCGTCGATGCCGACGGCCTGAACAACCTGGCAGGAAAGCTCGAGCTGGTGGCCGGCGCCGAGGCCGAGCGGGTGTTGACTCCGCATCCCGGAGAGGCGGCCCGCCTGCTGGAGTGCTCCACCGCCGACATCCAGCGCGATCGCCTGGCCGCCGCCCGCCGCCTGGCCGCTGCCAGCGGGGCGGTGGTGGTGCTCAAGGGAGCGCGCACCGTGGTGGCCGACCCGGAGAAAACGGCCTGGGTAGTGGCGGCGGGCAACCCCGGCATGGCCTCGGGAGGCACCGGGGACGTGTTGACGGGCGTCATCGGCTCGTTGCTGGCCCAGGGGCTTTCCGCGCGCGACGCGGCCTGTTGCGGCGCCCTGTGGCACGGCCTGGCCGGAGACCTGGCCGTGGCCCGGGTGGGGGAGCAGGCCCTGGCGGCCAACCTGCTCATCGACGCCCTGGGACCGGTACTGCTGCGCCTGCAGGAAGGCCGGGCAGCCGGCGATGCAGCTTGAGCTGGCAAGTTCCGCGGCCGCGGTTACCAGGGAACTGGGCCGCTGGCTGGGACGGCAGGCCCGCGCCGCGGACTGGATCGGCCTGGGGGGAGAGCTGGGTGCCGGCAAGACCACCCTGGTGCAGGGGCTGGCCCGTGGAGCCGGGGTGGCGGCCTCGGTAGCGGTGAATAGCCCCACCTTCGTCATCCTGCAGACCTACCCGGGAAGGCTGCCGGTCCACCACCTGGATTTCTACCGCCTGGAAGCTGAGCAGGAGTTAAACGAGATCGGCTACCACGAGTTGCTCGAGGGCCCGGGCATCTGCCTGGTGGAGTGGTTCGACCGCCTGCCCGGGGCCGACCCCGGCCGGGGACTGGTCATCGAGCTCGAGGTGGTGGACCTGAACAGGCGCCGGCTGCACCTTCAGGGCCGCGGTGAGCGGGGAACAGAACTGCTGGAGTTGCTCGAGCGCTCCGCCCGCGAACTGGGATTGGAGTAGACCAGCCGCCCCCGCTTGATGACCCGGCTCACCGGGTTGATGCCGAAGTGGTAGATGACGTTGCGGTAGTCGGCCGAGTCCAGGATTACCAGGTCGGCCTGGTAGCCGGGCAGCAGGGCTCCCAGGCGCTGCTCCTCCCCCAGGGCGGCAGCGGCGTGCCGGGTGGCTCCCAGCAGCGCCTCGCGCGGAAAGAGGCCGTTTTGCAGGCAGGCCAGGTTGAGCATGAGGGGCAGGTTTTCGCTCATGCAGGAACCGGGGTTGAAGTCGGTCGATACCGCCACCCGGCAGCCGGCCTGGCACAGCAGGCGGCCGGGTGCGTAGTCTTTCCGGCCCAGGAAATACGTGGCCCCCGGCAGCAGCACCGCCACCGTGCCGCTGTCCGCCAGGCGCCCGGCACCCGTGTCATCGATCTTTTCCAGGTGATCGGCCGATACCGCCCCCAGCTCCGCGGCCAGTTCGCAGGCACCGGAGCGGGAAAGCTGCTCGGCGTGCAGCTTGGGACGCAGGCCGTGGCGCAGGCCGGCTTCCAGTACCCGGCGGGCCTCGTCGACGGAAAAGGCCCCCTGGTCGCAGAAGACGTCGCAGAACGACGCCAGGCCGGCCTCGGCCACCCGGGGCAGCATCTCCTCGACCACTAGGTCGAGGTAACGCGCGCGCTGCGAACGCAGCCGCCGCGGCACGGTGTGGGCCCCCAGGAAGGTATTCACCACCTCCACCGGGTGCCGGCGGCCGGCCTCGGCGGAGGCCTGCAGGATCTTCAGCTCCGCTTCCGGGTCCAGTCCATAGCCGCTCTTGGCTTCAACGCAAGTCACCCCCAGGCTCAGGAAGGTATCCAGTCTCTCCAGCGCCAGCGAGGTCAGGGTCTCCACGCCGGCCTGGCGGGTGGCCTCCACGGTGGCGTGAATGCCCCCGCCGGCGGCCAGGATCTCCTCGTAGCTCTGGCCGTCCAGGCGGCGGGCGAACTCGCCGGCCCGGGAGCCGGCGAACACCAGGTGGGTGTGGCAGTCGATGAGGCCGGGAATGACGGCGTTGCCGGCGGCGTCGATGCGTTCGGCCGCCGAGATGTCCACCTGTTGCCCGAGTTCCTCCTGGTGTCCCGTCCATACCACCCGGCCGCCGGCCATGGCCACGGCGGCATTGATGACCAGGCCCAGCCCGGCCACCGGATCGCCGCTGTCGGCCGGGTTGTCGCTGGACGGGTCCATGGTGAGCAGCTGGCCGATGTTCTCGACCACGCAGTCGGCTACTGTGGCAGCTGGCATGACAACCTCCCGCCTGGATTGCCTACGCCGGGGATACTAGTCCGATGCAGGGACTCTGGCAAGCGGTGAACTGCGGCACCGGGCAGGAAGCGACAAGCGGTCGGGGACGTGCTATGATGTCACCGGCAAGGGCAGGGGAGTGGCACCAATGGGAACGCGCCAGGAGACGGGGCTGTTGATGCTGTGCCTGCTGCTGGCCGCGGCGGCGCTGGCCGCCCGGGCCGGCAGCTGGAGGGCACCTCCTGCCCGGGCCACCTCCTGCCCCCGGCCGGTCGAGCTGGTCAGGGGTGAACGTCAATGGCTGCTGTGCCGGGGCGCCGGCCGGAGCCCGGCCGAGTTGCTGGCGGAACTGGGAATGTCCGCCTGCCCCGAGCTGCGGCTGCCGCTGCCCGCCCGCAGCCTGGCGCGGGTGGACGACCGCTGCCGGGTCAACGTCCGGCCCCTGCCCGGTTCGCACCTGTTGCTGCTGGGTCTGCCCATCGACATCAACGCCGCCGGAGGCGACGACCTCGAGGCCCTACCCGGCATCGGCCCCGCCCTGGCCCGGCGCATCCTGGAGGAGCGATCCCGAAGGGGCTGTTTTTCCTCTCCACGACAGCTGCTGGCCGTCAAGGGCATCGGCCCGGTACGCCTGGAGCGCATTTCCCCGTATATTTCGCTGGGATCATGCACCGCGGTGCTTGACGACCCCGCATCCCAAACCTATAATGCAGGGAGTACGGACGGGGTTTCGCCAGGAGTTCCTGACCGCGACCCACGACAGGACAGGTAGGTAGTTACCGTGAAACAGAGTCACAAGACCATTCTCCTGTGGATCCTGCTGATAGCCATGTTCATCAGCTTCTACCAGATCTTCTCCAACGCTCCTCCGCAGGGTCGCTCCATCACCTTCTCGGAGTTCTGGGAGGCGGTCGACCAGGACAACGTCCGCTCCGTCACCATCAAGGGCGACGAGATCAGCGGCGAGTTCATCAGGGGCACCAAGCGCGCCTTTCGCACCCGGGCCCTGCTCACCGACGATCTCATCCGCGACATGAAAGACCACAAGGTGGTGGTCAACATCGAGAAGCAGGAGGAAAATCCCTTCTGGCAGTCGGCCCTGCTGTCCTGGCTGCCCATGATCCTGCTGTTCGTCATCTTCATCTTCTTCATGCGCCAGCTGCAGGCCGGCGGCGGCAAGGCCATGTCTTTCGGCAAGTCCAAGGCCAAGATGCTCTCCTCGCAGGGCAACCGGGTGACCTTCGCCGACGTGGCCGGGGTGGACGAGGCCAAGGAGGAACTGCAGGAGATCATCGAGTTCCTGAAGAGTCCCAAAAAGTTCACCCGCCTGGGCGGGCGCATCCCCAAGGGAGTGCTGCTCATGGGCCCGCCCGGCACCGGCAAGACCCTGCTGGCCCGGGCGGTGGCCGGCGAGGCGGGAGTGCCATTTTTCAGCATCTCCGGCTCGGACTTCGTGGAGATGTTCGTCGGGGTGGGGGCCTCGCGGGTGCGTGATCTTTTCGAACAGGGCAAGAAGAACGCTCCCTGCATCATCTTCGTGGACGAGCTAGACGCCGTGGGCCGTCATCGCGGTGCCGGCCTGGGCGGAGGCCACGACGAGAGGGAACAAACCCTGAACCAGTTGCTGGTGGAGATGGACGGCTTCGAGTCCAACGAGGGCGTCATTCTCATGGCCGCCACCAACCGTCCCGACGTGCTCGATCCCGCCCTGCTGCGGCCGGGACGCTTCGACCGCCGGGTGGTGGTGCCCCGGCCCGACCTGCGCGGTCGCCTGGGCATCCTGCAGGTGCACGCCCGCAAGGTTCCCCTGGACGCCAACGTCGACCTGGAGACCATAGCCCGCGGTACACCCGGCTTTTCCGGCGCCGACCTGGAAAACCTCGTCAACGAGGCCGCCCTCATGGCCGCCCGCATTGACAAGTCCGCGGTAGGCATGGCTGAGTTCGAGCGTGCCAAGGACAAGGTGCTGATGGGCACCGAGCGCAAGTCCATGATCATCAGCGAAAAGGAAAAGCGCCTCACCGCCTACCACGAGGCCGGCCACGCGCTGGTGGCCAAGCTGCTGGACGGGGAGACCGACCCGCTGCACAAGGTATCCATCATCCCCCGCGGCCTGGCCCTGGGGATCACCCAGCAACTGCCCAAGGAAGATCGCCACACCACCTCGCGCACCTACGCCAAGAACCGCATCTGCGTACTCATGGGCGGACGCCTGGCCGAGGAGCTGGTGCTCAAGGAGCAGACCACCGGCGCCGGCCAGGACATCGACCAGGCCACCGAGCTGGCCCGCAAGATGGTGTGCGAGTGGGGGATGAGCGAGAAGATGGGGCCGTT